>NZ_JBSSFD010000034.1:0-51096 GCF_054062295.1 Lysinibacillus sp. TE18511 | reverse complement strand
CTTTGCGTTATTCATCTTAATTGAACCGCCGTATACGGAACCGTACGTACGGTGGTGTGAGAGGTCGGGAGTTAATCACTCCCTCCTACTCGATTATTTTAGGAGGTATCCGGTTTCGCCAGAAGAAACGAGAGAATCGCTGATAAACGTGTGGATATCGCTGATAAAAAATCTAGAATCGCTGATAAACGAGTGGATATCGCTGATAAAAGATCTAGAATCGCTGATAAACGTGTGGATATCGCTGATAAAAGATCTAGAATCGCTGATAAATCTGTGAAAATCGCTGATAAAAGATCTAGAATCGCTGATAAACGTGTGGATATCGCTGATGAAAGATCTAGAATCGCTGATAAACGTGTGGATATCGCTGATAAAAGATCTAGAATCGCTGATAAATCTGTGAAAATCGCTGATAAAGTCCGAGAATCGCCGGTAAACCCATGGACATCGCTGAAAGTAAGCACAAAAAATCACCTGAAAGGAGCACAGCAATGAAATATAAAGGTTGGTTGTTGCCACCTGCATTACGAGATTTTCATGAAGGACGTATTTGGTTAAAGGAGTATTCCCCGTTTTCAAAGGAAGATATCGAGAAAGCGATCCATCATAAATACTTCCGTATAATAGAAGGAATTCAAAAAGTGCCACATCTAAAATGCAACCGTTGCCATAATATTGATCCGCGGCACTTTACAACGTTTGATTGTTCGAAGTGCCAGCAGCAATGTATCTATTGTAGACATTGTCTGAATATGGGCAGAGTGAGTAGCTGTACGCAATTGATGATCTGGACGGGCCCAACTGCAATTAGAACAAAAAAGCATCCACTCGAATGGGCAGGACAATTTACCATGCTTCAACAGCAGGCGGCAAATGAATTGCTAGAAAGTGTGAAGGTAAAACGTTCCCACTTGTTACATGCGGTATGTGGGGCGGGTAAAACAGAGCTGCTTTTCCCAACTGTTCATTATGCTTTAGAGCAGGGCTTACGAGTGTGTATTGCTACGCCTCGTACAGATGTAATATTAGAGTTATTTCCACGCTTTCAAAAGGTCTTCCCGCAAACGATCATCCATGCTTTATATGGTGGATCACCGAAGCAGGAGGGCTATGCGCAACTAGTGTTAGCTACAACTCATCAGCTCTATCGCTTTGAACGAGCGTTTGATGTCATGATTGTTGATGAGGCGGATGCATTTCCGTATACATTTGACGAAACGTTACAAAGAGCTGTACAAAAAGCAAAAACGGAAAACGCACCAATATTGTTTGTCACGGCAACACCTTCACAAAAATTACTTACTGCGTATCAAAATAAAAGTTATTCATTCATCCCGAAACGTTACCATAATCGTTCATTACCAGTCCCTCGATTTGATGCCCTATGGAGCTATGAAAAGAGCTTGAAACGAGGGAAAATCCCGCGAAAGCTAAAACAATGGACGGAGGATCGTCTTGCACATAAAGAACCATTTCTATTATTTTTCCCGAAAGTAGAGTTAATGAAAATAGCTACGCCTCTTTTTCAGTTATTAGATGCAAGCATTTTGGCAGTCCATGCCGAAGATCCTAATCGTAAAGAAAAAGTGCTTAAACTACGTCACGAAGAAGTTCCGGGTTTACTCACAACAACCATTTTAGAACGAGGTATTACGATAAAGAATGTGCAGGTTGCAGTTATTGGGGCGGAATCGACTATTTTTACTTCCAGTGCACTTATCCAAATTGCTGGGCGAGTTGGTCGAAATGCTAATTTTGCAGATGGAGACGTTGTATTTTTTCATCATGGCATTACAACTGAAATGGATGATGCGCGTACGAAAATTCTTTATTACAATAAGAAAGGATTTTTGCAATGAATAAAATTGAAACACTGTGCTTATTATGCTCACAGCCTCTGCAACCAGTTATTTCTTGGAAAATACTTTTAACAAACCACTTTCAACCAACTATCTGTGATAAGTGTTCAGCTCGATTTGAACATTCGCCGGCAGCAACAGCACTCTACCAATACAACGACGCTATGAAGGATTACTTGCATCAATATAAATTTCTTCAGGATGTAGCACTCGCAAAAGTATTTCGGCAAGAGCTATATGCACGGTTCAAAAATGAAAAATCTATTATTATACCGATTCCTATGCATCCCCTCAAACAAAGGGAACGTACCTTCTCGCATATGGAGGAGTTATTAAAGGCTGCCAATATTCCTTTTATACAACTTTTAGAAAAGACGACAACAGAAACGCAAAGCTCCAAAAATAGAGTGGAGCGAATACAAGTAGCCCCTCTTTTTCGTCTGATGGTTGGTGCACATGTAGAGCATAAACAATATCTCCTTTTTGACGATATAAAAACTACAGGAACTACGCTGCGGCATGCCAGCGAGATTTTATTACATGCAGGTGCCCGAAATGTTCAAAGCTTCACATTAATTAATGGATGAAAATGCTAATGCGTCATGTATAATAGATACGAATATATATGATTCGTATTTTACTGTTATTATGCGAGAGGAGGAAGAGTAATGGCAGAGGTTCGCAATTGTCCGAAATGTAATGAGTTTTTTAATTATATAGGGGTTAGAGAAGTATGTCATAAATGCGCTCAATCAGAAGAAGAATTATATCAAATCGTTTATCGTTTTTTACGTAAACGTGAAAACCGTGCCGCGACAGTAGAACGTATTGTTGAAGCAACAGGAGCTGAAGAGGAACTATTGTATAAATGGGTTCGTAAGGGTCGTTTACAGACGGCAATGTTTCCTAATCTTGGCTATCCATGTGACAACTGTGGTCATCTAACGACAACAGGCAAACTTTGTACAAAATGCCAAAATGAATTGAAGGCGGATTTACGTACATTTGAAGCGGCGAAGGAGTTCCGTGAAAATGTAGTACAACATGATCGTGCAACATATCACTCAGAACGAAAACGCTAAACGCTTAAAGTGTGTTAATTTTAAACAAAATTAGCACATTTTTTTATGTTTGAAAACTTAACATTATGTGAGACAATCCGAAATAATAGTAAGATAGCGTATTAGATAGGAGGGGAAAAAATGAAAATTACATCTTATGGGGTTAATGCAGTAAACGCCTATAAAAATCAGGTGCGCAATGTAAAATCAGGCACAAATAAGGCATCTTTCGCCGATAAAATCGAAATTTCAAAGGCTGCACAGGAGATGCAAGGAGTTTCAACATATAGCGCCGAGCGTGCAGAACGCGTACAACAATTAAAAGAAGGAATTGCTTCTGGTGAATATAAAGTCAACGCTCGGAAAGTTGCAGAAGATATGCTGAAATATTATCGTTTCTAAGGGATATCAGAAAGGGTGTTTAGCAATATGTCTGTAGAAGCGATTTGTTCCACACTAACAATGCTAGAAAGAATGCATAAAAGCTTACTTGAACTAGCCATGAAAAAAACGGAAATCATTACAGTTGGCAATATTGAAGCACTGGACCAATTGCTCAAGGATGAGCAGGCACATGTAGCGGCCATCGACAAGCTCGAGCAACAGCGTCAGAAACAGGTAACGGAATACCTTGGAGCAAAAGGATTTGCTTCAACTGACAAAACGACTGTCGCTAATGTCATCGAGGCTGCTGAACAACAAACTGATAAAGACACACTATCAGCAGTTCGCAATCGATTATTGCAAATCATTAATGACTTAAAAAAACAAAATGATTTAAACCAAAAACTAGTGTACCAATCACTACAAATTGTCAATTTAACATTAGATAATCTACGACCTCAACCTGAACAAATCAATTACTCAGGCAATGAGGTACGCGGCACAAATTCAATGGCCAAAAAATCATATTTCGATTCGCAAGCATAGTTTCTTGCGTCCATGCAAGAAACTATGCTTGAACTTATAAACGGTACTAAAAGGAGGAAAAACAATGCGCTCAACATTTATGGGCTTAGAAACTAGTAAACGTGGTTTGTTTACACAACAAACAGCTTTATATACTACTGGACATAATATTTCCAATGCAAATACATTAGGTTACTCTCGCCAACGAGTAAATCTGCAAGCGACTCCTGGCTTTCCAACTGCAGGCTTAAATCAACCTATTTATCCAGGTCATCTTGGAACTGGGGTTGAAGCAGGGTCAATTCAACGTATTCGCGATGAATTTATCGATCGTCAATATCGCCAAGAAACGAATAAATTAGGATATTGGGATTCAACAGCAAAATCAATTGCGCAAATGGAAGATATCATGTCAGAGCCTTCTGAGTTTGGTATTAATCAATCATTTACAGATTTTTGGAAGTCGATGGAGGATGTTATTGACAATCCGAAAGACGCAGCTGCGCGTCAAGTATTAATTGCTAAAGGAAAGTCTATTGCGGAGTCCTTTAATACTATGGATAGACAGCAAAAACTTATCCAAGGTAATATCGGGAATGAAATTAAAGTATCGACAGATAAAGTGAATTCGATTCTCAAACAAATTGCAGCCATTAATAAACAAATTCAAGAAGTTGAGCCGAGTGGTTATGTGCCGAACGATTTATATGATGCACGTGATTTGTTAGTAGATGAGTTAAATGAAAATATTCCTGTATCGATTTCAATGCAAAAATCAGGTGGGTTAGCAAAAGATGTAGCAGAAGGTTCTATGACGATTACATATGTACCAGCCGATGGCAGTGCACCTATTAAATTAGTGGACGGTAAAGAATATGCTGCGCTTGCAACGATGGACACAAACAATCAGCGCGTCGACGGTGAGGTAGATGAGCAAGCGACAGGGGGCTATTTTGAATTTAAGGAAATTAAAATCTCTGCTGTTGGCGAGCCACCAGCAGATCCAGTAACAGGGCCTTACAAAGTTGATTACAGTCAAATGGACCCTGGTAAAGGATCAATACGTGCATTAATTGATGCGTATGGACATAGCGGTGGACAAGGTACTTATCCTGAAATGCTTGCAAACTTAGATAATCTCGCAAATGAATTTATTACAAAATTTAATGATATTCATAAAACAGGTGTCGGTCTAGACAATAGTACAGGTATTGACTTTTTCGCAGGAACAACTGCAAGAGATTTTAAAGTGGTGATTACTGATCCGAAGCAGGTAGCTGTATCTGATACGGCGGGTGAGGAAGGTAATAACCAAAACATGCGTAAGTTAGCGGAGCTTCAAAAACAGGCACAAGCAAACTTAAAGCAAGGTACATTCCAAAGCTATTATAAATCATTAGTAGGGGATTTAGCAGTAAAGGGACAGGAAGCAGAGCGTAGTGCTTTCAACTCTAAAACATTGCACTTACAAATTTCTAATAACCGTGATTCAATGAGCTCGGTTTCGTTAGATGAAGAGATGACTAATATGATTACATTCCAGCAAGCATACAATGCCAATGCACGTATGATTACAGTTGTAGATGAAACTTTAGATAAAATCATCAATGGTATGGGAAGAGTAGGGCTATAATAGTCACTTGACTGAGAGGAGATAAATTATGCGCGTCACACAATCAATGCTATCAAGTAATATGCTACGCAATTTAAATACAAGCTACAACAAAATGTCTAAATATCAAAATATGTTGGACTCTGGTAAAAAAATTACGAGACCATCAGAAGATCCAGTTGTAGCGGTCAAGGGAATGGGCTATCGTATAGACCTTGATAAAAACGAACAGTACCAACGTAATATTCGTGAAGCACATACATGGCTAGATACAACAGACGAAGCACTTGATCAGACAGGCTCTGCATTAAAACGTGTAAAAGAACTGATTGTACAAGCAGCAAACGATACAAATACTACTGACGACCGTCAAAAAATAAATGCAGAAATGCAACAACTTAAGGAACAATTGCGTGATGTTGCCAATACAAGAGTTGGTGAAAACTATATCTTTTCAGGTACGCATACAAACCAACCGCTTTATATTGATAAAACAGGACCACAAAACCCAGCAATTACTACTGGAGGACAGAAGGCGATTGAAATCAACGTATTTGATGGCATCCCAATGAATATTAATACTCCAGGTGCTGATTTATTTAAGGATATCGATGATTTTATGGGACAAGTTACAACACTTTTACAAAGCGGTGCTACAGGTAAGGAGATTGGAGATACACTTGGTTTAACAAGTGGTGGTGGCACAATTCCTGGTTTAGATGCTGTTTATGAAAGTACATTGACTGTAAGAGCAGATGTTGGAGCTCGTCAAAATCGTGTAGAGATGATGGAGAATCGACTAAGTCTTCAAGAAATCAATGTAACAAAGCAACTGTCTGTCAATGAAGACACAGACTATGCTAAGACAATTACAGACATGATCACACAAGAATCAATTCACCAAGCCTCACTATCCGTAGGAGCAAAAATCATTCAGCAAACTCTAGTAGATTTTATCCGATAAAATCTACTAGGGTTCTGCCCCGAAAGCGAAGCGGCAGGGGTAAACGCGAAGCGAAAAGTTCTGCCCCGAAAGCGAAGCGGCAGGGGCAAACGCGAAGCGAAAAGTTCTGCCCCGAAAGCGAAGCGGAAGGGGGCAATACCAAAGCGTTTGGACAATATGTTCAGACGCTTTTCTTGAAAGGAGAGATGTAGATGAGACTCCCACAAATTCAAATTCGTACAACAGATGCTCAAATAGACCTTAATATATCAAAGCCACAACAATATATTAAACAACCTAATGCAACACAGCATATTGAGCAGCCAGCCGCAATTTTGGAAATTAATACAACAAGAGGCGTTTTAAAAATCGATTCTTCACAGGCAAGACGTGATTTAGGTTTAATCGGTCCTATTGAATCAAGTGCAAACTACGCAGAAAAAGGTAAACAAGAGGCTCTGAAAGGAATGGCACGAAGAGCCAGAGAGGGACGTCAAATGATGGAGAACGCTGGTAAAGATCAGGGACGTGCGACAATCCAAAACATCGCGAAACAAAACCATGGTCCACACCGTGTACAATTCAACGTGAAATTTGTCCCATCTATAGGATCAGTTAAAATCGACTATACGCCTGGGACAACGGACGTCAATATCGAACGGAGAGATCCAATAATTGACGCAAAAGTGAACAAACCAATCCATGAATACACACCAGGAAAAGTAACTGGTACAATGGTACAAAGACCAGATGTCGACATCGATGTCAATATTTAAAGGAGCGCAAGGAATAGATGAAAATTACAACAAAATTTTTAGGTGAAGTCGAAATTGTTGAAAAAGACATACTTACGTTTGAACAAGGACTACTTGGATTAGAAAGTCATAAAAGATTCGTACTACTTCCTATCTCTGAAGAACATCCATTGGCATTGTTACAATCAGTTGAACAAGTTGAAATAGGCTTTGTAGTTGCTTATCCATTCGCCTTCAAAAAAGACTATAGTTTTGATTTAAGTGAAGAGGATCTAGAACAACTACAAATTGAAAATGCAGAAGATGTTCTAACATACACCGTTGTCACAATGAAGGAAACACTTCAGGACTCTACTATTAATTTACTTGCACCATTAGTAATTAACGTGGATAAAAAATGTGGTAAGCAAATTGTTCTTCAAGATAATAAATCCTATCCATTACGTTACCCAATGGAAGCATTGGAAGGAAGTGCGAAATAATGCTAGTTTTATCACGTAAGAAAGATGAATCTATTATGATTGGCGACCAAATCGAAATTAAAATATTAGCAGTAGAAGGTGAACAAATTAAGTTAGGTATAGTCGCACCTAAAACAGTCAAAGTACATCGTTCGGAAGTTTTTGAAGCTATTCAAGCACAGAATAGAGAAGCGTTATCAGCATCATCAAGCTTTTTAGAACAACTAAAGAAAAAATAAAGACTAAATAATTTGGTCGTTTATTTTATAAGAAATATAAAATCGGAATCTATTACATAAAAAATAAAAAAAGTTTTAAAAAACTATTAAACATTTCCAACTAATTACGATATATAGATTGTAAGGTGCAGGAAGTACATACTACCTAATCCGAAATTCCACACGGATGTGGAATAACAAAAACAAACATTCAAGGAGGAATTCCAAATGAGAATTCAACACAACATTTCAGCTTTAAACACACACCGTAACCTAGCTTTCAACAACACTCAATCTTCTAAAAACCTTGAGAAATTATCTTCAGGTTACAAAATCAATCGTGCTGGTGACGATGCTGCTGGTTTAGCAATCTCTGAAAAAATGCGCGCTCAAATCAAAGGTCTTGACATGGCAACTAAAAACTCTCAAGACTCAATCTCTTTAATCCAAACTGCTGAGGGTGCTCTTAACGAAACTCACGCTATCCTACAACGTATGCGTGAATTATCAGTACAATCTCGTAACGATACAAACGAAAATGTTGACCGTGGTTTCTTACAAGATGAAATTACACAACTTACTGCTGAAATCGATCGTATTGCTAATACTACAGAATTCAACGAAAAAACTCTTTTAAATGGTAATCTTGCTGCATCAGGTACTGCACTAACATTCCAAATTGGTGCTAATGAAGGCCAAACAATGAAACTTGCTATTAAAGATATGCGTACAACTGCGTTAGCATCAGGTGGTGCATTAACGGTAAACATCGCAACAGGTGGTGGTGCTAGTGCTGCTATCGTTGAAATTGACAAAGCGATTAAAACAGTTTCAACACAACGCTCTGCATTAGGTGCTGTTCAAAACCGTTTAGAACACACTATCAACAACTTAGGTGCTGCTTCTGAAAACTTAACAGCTGCTGAATCACGTATCCGTGATACAGATATGGCTGCTGAGATGATGGCGTTTACTAAAAACAACATTCTTACTCAAGCTGCTCAATCTATGTTAGCTCAAGCTAATCAACAACCACAAGGTGTACTTCAATTATTACAATAATTGGAATGATATTTTGGGGACTCGTCTTTCTTATGAAAGGCGAGTTTTTTCTTATAAATGAATATGTACGAATACATAAAATAGCCGATAATATATAGGAGGTGACACCAATTGACAATTTATAATATAGAAGAATTTCAAAGTAAAATCAGTTTACCAATTTTAAAAATAAATAATTATTTTTTACACAGTAAATACGATCCAATTAAGGAAGCACAGCAATTTGCAGATAAGCATTTTAAGCCAGGGCATATTCATTTTGTTTTTGGCTATGGTAAGGGATATTTTATCGAGCAGTTACTTATAAAATGCACGAATAATGAACTGATTGTTGTAGTTGACCCCATTATACGCAACATAAAAATAAAACATCCTCAACTAAAAATTATAGAAGGCAATGAAGAATCTTTTGTAAAAAGTGAAATAGCAAAACTAAATACTGTTATTAGTCATAAAACAGTTATATGTTCACCTAACTATGATAAATTATGTATACAGGATTATAAAATATTTTTAGAAATCATTAATAATAAATTTAAACTAGATATTGTAAATGAATTAACAGTAAGAAGGTTCTCTTTTGAGTGGCAAAGAAATTATCTATTTAATTTAAATAACAGTAGAAATGATGCGCCACTAAGTGAATTATATAATAGCTTTGAATTTCCAATAGTTATCGCGTCAGGAGGTCCATCACTAACAAAGCAACTACCTTTATTAAAAAAAATTCGGAAAAATGTAATATTAATTGCCGCAGGTTCAACAGTAAATACTTTGCGAGCCAATAATATAAAACCAGATTTTGTTGTCTCAATTGATGGTGGAGATCCTAATTATCAGCACTTTAAAGAGGTATATTATCATGATGTATCGCTAATCTATAGTATGCTTCATAACTATAAAATAAATGATAGCTTTCAAAGTTTAAACTATTATTTTCTACCTGAACATTTATCTAAACTTAAAATGCACTTTGATAATATATCTGATTCTGCTATAACAACATGCTTTTTAGGAATGTCAGTTGCAAATACTGCATTTGAAATTGCATTAAATTTAACAAGCGGACCAATAGCTCTTATTGGACAAGATTTAGCATTTACAGATGGTAAGACGCATGCTGAAGGAAACAGAAATTTTAAAACTATTACTGAAGATTTTAAAATTAAACAGGGTTTATTTCCTGTTAAAGGATATTATAATGATGTTGTACTAACAAATAACTCATTTTTCAGTATGAAAGATTCTTTTGAGCAAATTAAAATGAAATATAGTGCAGATAGAACTATATACAATTGTACTGAGGGTGGTATCAATATTGATGGATTCACTAATATACCCTTTTTATCTTTTATAGAACGATGTGTTAAAGAAGACGTAGCTTTTAAAATTTTCTCAAAACAAAAGAATAATAGTGAAAATACTAGTTTAATGGATGACTTACAAAATGAAATTAAGATTTATGCAAAAGCTAAGCGTCTTATTCTCGAGAATATATCATTATTAATTACAAATAAATCCAAAATATCTTTTTCAAGTTCTATTTTAAAAAAAATGGAGAGAAATGATGATGAAGTTGAGAAACTTCTAAACAAAACATCTTTTTCCACGATTGCTGATCCAATACGTTTAGATGTTTTGAAAAATTATCAACCCAGAATAAATGAAAATGCTGAAGTAGCTTATTCTCGAGTATTTAATCAAAACAAAGAATTATATAATAGAATGTTACAAGCAATAGAAATAACTAATGATTTTACTTTACAAGTAATTAAGGAAGAGGATTGAACATGGAAAAATTAATATTTGAAACAATGGATAGTTATAATCAGTATTTACAAAATTTAATTATTGCCAGCGAACGAATTGCAGAAAATTTAAGAAATGAGAATATGCAAAATGCATTGCATTTGATTTTACAATTTAGTGAAGGGATGAATTGGTTGATTGATGTAAATATGAGGCTTACTGAATTAGGATATCCACAAGTATTATTAGTGGAACAAATTCATGAATACCTTCATGAGATTAATGATGGTTTAGAAATACAAGATTATATTTTAGTTGCAGATATGTTTGAGTATGAAATTAAGTCATTCTTTGAAAATGTCAAACCATATGAAGTGACTACAAATTGAATATTTATTGCATAGAAAGGTGATTTTGTATGGAAAGTATATTAAATGGTAAAAGTGTTTTAATAACAGGTGGAACAGGTTCTTTTGGTAAAAAGTTTATACATAAAGCTTTGACATTAGGTGTGAAAAAAATTATTGTTTTCAGCCGTGACGAGTTGAAGCAATATGAAATGAAGCAGGAATTTAGAGAAGATGAAAGACTGCGTTTCTTTATTGGAGATGTAAGGGAAAAGGATCGCTTGTATCGAGCTTTTGATGGTGTAGATATTGTAATTCATGCAGCAGCAATGAAGCATGTTGATGCGTGTGAATATAATCCTTTTGAGGCAGTGAAAACAAATATTCATGGTGCACAAAATATTATTGAAGCTGCGATTGATCGTGGTGTGGAAAAGGTGATTGCACTTTCAACTGATAAGGCATGTAGCCCAGTAAATTTATATGGTGCAACAAAACTTGCATCGGATAAGCTATTCGTCGCAGCAAATGCTTATGTAGGGGAAAAGAAAACAAGATTTTCAGTTGTTCGTTATGGCAATGTAGTAGGTAGTCGTGGCAGTGTAGTACCGTTCTTTAAAAAGATTAAGGATACAGGCAAGTTACCTATTACAGACGAACGTATGACACGTTTTTGGATTACACTTGATCAAGGAGTACAATTTGTTCTTGATAATTTAGACCGTATGCATGGGGGCGAAATTTTTGTACCAAAAATCCCTAGTATGAACATTATGGATTTAGCTAAAGCAATAGCACCAAATTGTAAATATGAAATAATAGGTATTCGTCCAGGTGAGAAATTACATGAAGCCATGATTATGGAAGATGATGCTCGTCACACACGAGAATTCAATACTTACTATGTTATTCAACCTCAATTTTCATGGTGGTCGCGTGATTATGTAACGGAAGGGAAATCGCTACCAGATGGGTTTTCTTATACAAGTGATAATAACACCGATTGGTTGACTATCGAGGATTTAAAGGGATTAATATAGGGGAGGAATTATGAAAAAGAATATTATTATATTTGGAGCTAGTAATGGTGGTTTGAATTATATTAAAAATCAAAAGGATTATAATATACTAGCTATTGTAGACAATAATAAGCTAAGATGGGGTCAGAAATTGTTAGATTATTACATAATTCCACCTAGTGAGATTAATTGTTATCCTTATGATTTTATAGTTATTACGAGTATGTATTATAAACAAATAACACAACAACTTATAGAAGATTATAAAATCGATGAGCGATTTATAATTTGCGCACCGAAAACTTTGATGAAATCAACGGCCAATCCTTTTATGGATGATCGCACCTTAAATTTTGCTTATACTTTTTTGAAAACTTTTCATGTTGAAATGTCTCTTTTAAATATCCCTTACTTTATAGACTTTGGTACTCTTTTAGGATTTAAGCGTGAAGGAGATTTTATAGCTTGGGATGATGATATTGATATAACTGTCCCGTCAGAATTTAGCGAAAAATTATTTAGATGGGTTAAAGAATTTTTTGAAAAGGAAATATTTGATAGTGTAAAATGGCATATTTCAACTAGTTATAATGAAGAAATGAAACTTGTAGGAGTAGATATTAGTTTCACTTCTGAAATTTATAAAGAATTCGATATTAATATAGGAATTTTTTATGTAAAAGATGGCATTGCGTATCAAATTATGAATCATGCACCTGCTGAGCATTTTGTTAAACAAGATTTTTTACAAGTAAGAGGCTTTAAGTTTGCAATCCCTAATAAAGCAGAAGAGTACTTAACTTATACATATGGGAATTGGAAAATCCCTAAGAAAGTCACAACATTTCAAACTAATACATTGACTTTTAAGGAACCAGTGGGGATACAAACCAAAACTTTAAAATAATACTATCTGTAAATATTTTAATCTATTTTTTTATATATTCGGAATACTTAACTGATGAGATGAGGAAAAAATTAATGAAAGAAAGAATTTATGGAAAGAGAATTAACTTAGATCAAGAAAATATAGAAGAGTTTTTTAAAAATCGCTCACAAAGATATAGCGAAAGGAGTCCTTTGGCAGCTGTCTTATACCAGGATAACAATCCAGAGTTAGCTATTAAACGTGATAAGTATGAGAAGAGCTTAGTTATTCCAAAATTACAATTACAAAAAAATGATAGAGTACTAGATATTGGGTGTGGAATTGGGAGATGGGCGGAACCGTTAATAGGGAAAGTGGCAGAATATAATGGCATTGATTTAGATGAAGGATTAGTCAAAATTGCTAAGGATAATTTTTCTGAATATCCATACTTTTCATTCGAGTGTAAAAAGGTTCAATCGTATCTAGATGAGAAAATTAATTCTAATCAGAAATACGACAAAATTATAGTTGCAGGTGTATTGCAATACTTAAATGATAATGATGTTGATAACGTAATTAATTATTTAATAAATTTATGTACTAACAGTTCAATAATATATATACGAAGCTCAGTTTCTCTAAAAGAGCGTCTTACATTAAATAAAGTATGGTCTGAAGAATTACAGCAAAATTATAGTTCGATTTATCGTACAGATGAGGAGCATATTTCATTATTAAATCCTCTTATAAAAAATGGTTTTTCTCTAAAAGTACACCAAGCATTGTATCCTGAAAACCTTAATAACAGGACTGAAACAACACAATATATGTACATATTAGAGAAAAAGGGATGAGTATAATTAATAAGACGGCATATTGTTTTGATTTAGATGGGACAATTACAAAAGAGGAGATACTTCCTCTTATATCAAAGGAAATTGGCTTGTATGAAGAAATAAGCGCATTAACCGAAGCTACAATTAAAGGTATTATTCCTTTTGAAAAGTCATTTTTGTTAAGATGTCGCCTTTTGATGGATATCCCAGTTTCCAAAGTAAGGCAAATAGTTTCTGGAGTATTTTTGCATAACGAGATTGTTGATTTTATTCAAAAAAATAAAGAGAATTGTTTTGTTATTACAGGTAATCTTGATATTTGGATTTCACAGTTAGTTGAGGAGAGACTTGGATGTTCTGTTTACTCTTCAAGAGCAGAAGAGCATGATGATACTTTAAGAAAAGTGGTTAGAATAATACATAAAGAACAAGCAATTTCTCAAATTAAAGAAAAGTATAATAGAATAGTTGCTATTGGTGATGGTATGGGAGATGTTGCAATGTTTCAAGCGGCGGATATAGGCATTGCATTTGGTGGAGTTCATGCCCCTATTGAAAGTTTATTAGAAGTTTCAAATTATGTAGTATACGAGGAGAAGGCATTATGTCGATTATTAAACACGCTATAATAAGTGCGGCAGGTATGGGTACACGTTTAGGAATGAATATGCCTAAGTGCTTGGTGGAAGTTAACGGAAGAAAAATTATTGATTATTTACTTGAATTATTAAAAAATATAGAAGATATTCGTATTGTTGTCGGTTTTATGGAAGAAGAGGTTATTAATTATGTTAAGTCAATACGTTCTGATGTAATTTTTGTTCGTAATCCTAATTTTAAAATAACTACGAATTCTTACAGTGTACATTTAGCAAGTAAGGATCTAGATGAACCTTTTTTAATAATAGATGGTGATCTAATAATTAATAAGAAAAGCTTTGAGAATTTTCTTTCAAACTGCGAGAAGAAACCAGAGCATTCTTTAGTTGGTATTACAAAAAGCAAGACGGAAGAAGCGGTTTTTACAGCCATTAAGAAAGAAGATAATGAAAACTATATAAAGTCATTTACTCGAGAAGAACAATTAGATTATGAATGGTCAGGATTAGCTTATTTGAATGGCATAAAAATTGAGAAGAATGGTGGATATATATTCCACGAATTAGAAAAACATTTACCAATTCGTTGCGAAATAATTGAATGCTGGGAAATTGATACACCAGAAGATTTAGAAAATGCATGTTTATCTTGCTATTAATAAGGAAAAAGAGGTTATTTATAATTGGAAAAATTTAATCTCTACTATATGGAAAATACAGATTAATGAATTAATATTTTTCACTTCCAAAATGTAATAAACTTGAGGAAACACTATTCAGTAATTTTTTTAAGGATTAGGTGATAAAAATGTCTATTAGAAAAGTTATTTTTATAACGGGTGCCTCTCGCGGAATCGGCTATGCTACTGCTATAGAAGCCGCAAAACAACATTGGACCTTAATTTTAAATGGTCGAGATGAGGATCGATTAAAACAAATTAAGGAAGAACTGGAGTCCTTTTATAACGCAGATGTACATATTTTGAGTTATGATGTTAGCGATATAGACGCTATAAAAAAAGCATTTATGTGGATTAAGAAAAATGTTGGACAACTTGATGCGGTTGTTAATAATGCAGGAATTTTAGATGATGCACTACTTGGTATGATAAATGAAAAACAAATGTCACAAACCTTAGCTGTTAATACTGAAGCGGTTATTTACCATATGCAATTTGCATCACGCCTTATGATGAAACAAAAATCAGGTTCCATTGTTAATATAAGCTCGATAATTGGGAGATTTGGTAATGCTGGTCAAACGGTATATAGTGCAAGTAAAGCTGCTATTATTGGTGCGACATATTCTGCTGCCAAAGAATTAGCTCCTTATAATATTCGCGTGAATACAGTAGCACCTGGTTTTATTGAGACAGATTTGTCGAAGCAGATATCACAAGAAAAATATAATGAACGTTTATCCATGATAAAAATGGGTCGTATTGGTTCAGCAGAAGAAGTTGCTAACGTGATTTTGTTTTTTGCTTCAGATTATTCCTCTTATGTAACAGGGCAGGTTATAGGTGTGGATGGAGGCATGGTGATATAGTTCTGCCATAAATAGCAATTTAGATTGATGCTATAGGATTTTATGACGACATATAAATAAGAATGTGACCCACTATATCTATAATGGAATTTTCCATTCATATAAATATTAGAAGAGAGTAGGGAAATGATAAGTAATATTAAATTATCATTATCTAAATAATAGAAACTTGAACAATTTATAAAGTCTAATAAATAAAAAAATGTACATTTGGGTGTTCATATTAGTGATGTAATTTATTTTTGATTGCAATGTACCAAGCCAAGAGTCATTTATATATAGTAAATTCATAATGTATTATTCTTTAATTCTCATTTTCTCACTTGAAAGATAAGTGCAATAAACTTAAAGTAAAGATGTATTATAATAAAGTAAAAATAGAACAAATAATATTTACAATAGAAGTAGGTAGGGATCATTTATGACGAATGAAGAGAAACTACGTGGAATTTTTGCAGAAGCACTAGGGATTGATATTACACAAGTTACAGAGGATCTAACTTATAATACAATTCCAGAATGGGATTCAATTGCTCATATGGCATTAATTGCAGAAATTGATGATCAATTTGATACAATGTTGGATACAGATGATGTATTAGATATGAGTACTTTTGCAAAAGCGAAGGAAATATTAGTTAAATATAATGTAGAATTTTAATTGAGCAGGGTGTGGTAGAGAGACTATCACGCCTTTTTCAATGGAAGGAGAGATTGAATGAACTTTTTAAAACTTAAAAATGATAAAGTGGCAGTCATTACACATGAACGTACATATACTTACAATGAGATTTCTAGAGTTGAATTTAAAAGTACACAAAAAGAGTTAGTGTTAATTTTATGTGAGAATACTATTGATATACTATCAACATATGTTTCAGCGATGAATAGTCAGCATGCTGTGATGTTACTTTCGGCAGATATTAATTGTGAACTTTTGGAAGATATTGTAAAACAGTATGAACCAAAATGGATTGTAGGTTTAGAGAGTTATGATGGATATGGGATAGGTAGTGAGTGTTTAGTAAGAATCAGAAATATTAACACAAATATACATCCTGACCTCGCGATTTTATTGAGTACTTCTGGAACAACTGGTAGTCAAAAGTTTGTTCGTTTATCGTATGAAAATATTCGCTCAAATGCAGAATCTATTATTAAATATCTTGATATTGATGAAAATGAACGTGCCATTATGAATTTACCACTTTCTTATTCTTATGGTATGTCCATTGTAAATAGTCATCTCTTTGCTGGTGCTTCTTTATTACTGACAGATGAAAGTGTTATGGAAAAGTCATTTTGGAGTTTTGTAAACGATCAACAGGCGACATCTATAGCAGGTGTGCCTTTTACTTATCAAATGTTGCAACGTATAGGTTTTACCAAAATGGAATTACCAACATTAAAAACATTGACACAGGCTGGTGGACGACTCAATGAAAAGCTTGTGAAGTTTTTTGCTGAGTATGCAAAGGAAAAAGATAAACGCTTTTACGTGATGTATGGGCAGACGGAAGCAGCACCACGTATCAGCTATATTCCTTTTGAAAAAGTGTTAGAAAAAGCCAGTACAATTGGCGTGCCGATTCCTGATGGCCATTTGGAAATTGACAAAGCAACGGGAGAGCTTATTTATAAAGGTGCAAATGTCATGATGGGCTATGCTGAATGTCTTGAAGATTTAGCAAATGGAGATGAACTTAGAGGCGTACTCCATACTGGTGACACTGCAACTGTTGATGCAGATGGATATTTTACGATAACTGGGCGAATGAAGCGCTTTATTAAGCTTTTTGGTTTGCGAATAAACTTGGATGAGGTAGAGAAAAAACTCGAGTCCTCCTTCCATGCATCTTTAGCTTGTACTGGTTCTGACGATAAATTAATTATAGCTATTGAACAAGAAGTATTTGTTGAACCTATAAAAAATGCAGTAGAGGATTTGTACAAACTGCATAAAACAGCTTATAAGATAAAAGTGATGGATATACCACGCTTTGCAAATGGCAAAACAGATTATTTGAAATTAAAGGAGAGCTGTTTATGATTGCCCCTTATCATTTGAAACGAGAGCAAAAATCAGCGCAGCTATTAGATAAACTTAATGATTTAACAAAATGGCATGTTGAAAACTGTCCAGATTATAAAGTGATGCTTGAAAAAAGTGGTGCTGTAAATCAAGCAAGATCATTAGAGGAAGTACCCTACCTACCTGTACAATTATTCAAGCTATTAGATTTAAAATCGATTCCACCAGAAGATGTAGTAAAAGTACTTACCTCAAGTGGTACGACAGGGCAGCAGGTGTCGAAAATCTATTTAGATAAGGAAACATCTGTTTCACAAACAAAAACGTTGGTGGAAGTGATGAAACCACTACTTGGCAGTAAACGCTTACCGATGATTATTTTAGATACAAAATCTGTATTAAAGGACAGAAAATCCTTTAGTGCGCGTGGTGCTGGGATTTTAGGTTTTTCCAATTTTGGTCGTAAACATTTTTATGCTTTAAATGATGATATGAGTTTGGATGTCGAGGGTCTACAGGCATTTCTAAAGGAATTTGCAGGACAGAAAATCTTACTGTTCGGTTTTACTTTTATGATTTGGCAGTATGTCTATAAGGAAGCAGTAGCTCGAGGCTTGGATATTGATTTTGGGGACAGTGTTTTAATTCACGGTGGTGGCTGGAAGAAGCTCAAGGATGAAGCAGTTGATTCATTAAGCTTTAATCGCTTGCTACATGAGCAGTTGGGAATTCGTGAGGTACATAATTATTACGGTATGGTCGAGCAGATCGGTTCAATTTTTGTTGAGTGTAGAATGGGACATCTTCATACACCTAGCTACGCTGATGTCATTATTCGCAATCCGATTACATTTGAGCCAGTTCCTTACGGAGAACAGGGGCTTATTCAGGTGTTGAGTGAGCTACCCAAAAGCTACCCAGGGCATTCATTACTGACTGAGGATTTAGGTACAATTCATGGGGAAGATGATTGTCCATGTGGTTGGAAAGGGAAATACTTCTCTGTAGCAGGTAGAATTCCAAAGGCCGAGCTAAGAGGGTGTAGTGATACGTTTCAAGGAGGTACAAGATGATGCAGTTATTTTGGCCGAAAAGTATAGAGTTTAAAGTTGTAATTGAGCAACTATCTTCGAATAAACCGAATCAACCATTTGATCAAGAAGTTGTGGCATTCACACAAGCACTTTCCAAGCGCTTTCTTCGAATGAGAGAATTACCGGAAGTGGTAGCATTAGGTTATTGGCTGCGAAAGGCAAATATAAAAGAAATGCAAACAGCTTTTGAACATGATACAGTTCAAAAAATTATAAGAGCGCGCGGGACAGTCTTTCATATTGCACCATCAAATGTTGATACGATTTTTGTTTACTCCTGGATGTTATCGTTACTAGCAGGCAATCGAAATGTAATCCGAATTTCAAGTAAGGAGCAAAACGGATTAAACGCACTTCTACAAATTATTATAGAAGAATTAGCGCGTAACGAATTTCAAAAAATAGCTAACCAGACGATAATATGTACGTATGGTCATGAAGAAAATACAACAGCTTTATTAAGCGCTACTTGTCAAACACGTGTAATTTGGGGTGGAGATGAAACAATTTCTGCTATCAGAGAAATACCATTAGCTCCTATAGCCAATGAGCTTGCTTTTTCAGACCGTTTCTCGTTGGCAGTTTTAAATAGCGAAGTAATCTCTAAATTAGATGAAGTACAGCTAGACAGTCTATTAGAGCAGTTTTATAACGACGTATTTTGGTTCGATCAAATGGCGTGCTCTTCTCCAAGATTAATAACTTGGTGTGGAGAAAATCAACAGGCCATCAATCGTTTTTGGTCAGCCTTTGAACAAAAGATTCAGCAAAAACAGTATGAATTAATGGCTGCGACACAAGTTTTAAAATATACAACAAGCTTAATTCTTGCAACAGACAGTAAAGTAGAGAATTTGAAAAATGGAACTTATTTTTCACGTGTGAAACTATCTGATGTGCCGGTAGACGTTCGTGAACGTCACTGTGGTGGTGGTTTGTTTTATGAATACAAAGTCGATAAACTTGAAGATTTAGCAGATGTATTAATAGATAAAGATCAAACAATTGCTTATTATGGCTTTGAACGCAATGAGCTTGAGAGTTTAGTAGATGCTATTTCAAGCCGAGGCATAGATCGGATTGTCCCTATTGGAAAGGCACTTGATTTTAATGGAGTATGGGACGGACAGAGCTTTTTAACATCGTTTACGAGGGAAGTAATAATTATATGAAGTGGATACCAATTGAAGAACAACATCTTCAGCAAATTTTAGATTGGCGTACGAGTGAAGAAATAACTCGATTTATGTATACAGATATTGAATATAGCTTAGAGAATCAAAAAAAATGGCTAAATACAATTCGAGCTGACCAAAATGGCCGCTATTGGTTAATGGAAAATAGAGGTGACATAATTGGTTATATATCAATTACAGAGATTGATCGGAAGCATAAACGCGGCGCTTGGAATTTCTATATTGGAAATATGAAATATGTAATGCTTGCGGGTTTTCTAGGTGCTTATATGTATAATTATGCTTTTACAGAGCTTGGTCTAGAAAAGCTTATTGGTGAAGTTATGGATATTAATGAAGGTGTACAAAAGCTTCATCTAAAACAAGGTGCACGTGTAGTTGGGGTTTATGAACGTCATATTTGTAAAAATGGTGTATGGCATGATGTACATGTATTTGAAATGACGAAAGCCCGTTGGCAAGAGGTTGGTAATAAGTTTAAAAAATATATTCCAGAGGTGCAGGCATGAAAACAATTGTAATCATCCAAGCAAGAATGGGATCATCCCGTCTACCTGGAAAAATTTTAAAACAGCTTGGCGATGTGGATGTACTTACATATGATATAGAACGTTGCCGAGCAATTCAAGGAGTTAGTAAAGTAATTGTTGCGACAAGTAATTTACCACAGGACGATGCAATTGCAAAATGGTGTGAAATGCATCAGGTAGCTTATTTCCGTGGTTCTGAAGATGACGTACTTAATCGCTATGTACAATGCGCTAAAATGTATAAGCCCGATTATGTTATACGTGTTACATCAGATTGTCCATTTGTTGATTATGAAATGGCAAGTGAGATTGTTTCATTAATGAAAACAGAGCAGAAGGACATTGTATTAATGAATGGAGAGCTTCCACGTGGTTTAGCAGTTGAACTTATTTCCTATGAGTCCCTTTTACGTATACACGAAATCGGGACTGAACCACGTCATCGTGAGCATGTCACTTATTATGCATATGAATTCCCTCAAGAATTTAATGCAGTTACATATAATGTGCCTACAAATCGTATGGCTCCTGAGCTGCGTATTACGTTAGATACTACGGAAGATTATGAACTAATTTCGGCAGTAGCCAAGCATTTTAATGACCCACTAGTGTCTAGTTCAGAAGTTATTCGTTATTTAAGAGAAACACCTGAGGTTGCTAAATTAAATGCACACATTGAACAGAAGCCGGTGATTTAATGAAAAATATAATTATCCGTACTGATGCTTCAGTAGAAATTGGAAGCGGACATGTTATGCGCTGTTTAACAATTGCTCATAATTTAAAGCGGGAAGGTTGCAATGTTCGATTTTGGATGGAACCGCATACTGGCAATTTGATAGATTATGTTGCACAACAAGGCTATGAAACTATTTCAAAGGCTGAACAGGCTGATCTTTATATTATTGATCATTATGGGATTGATCTGGAATGGGAACAAAATATTCGTCCATATACAAGAAATCTAATAGTGATTGATGATTTGGCAAGAGCTCATGATTGTGATGTATTACTTGATCAAAATGTTGTGCCAAACTTTGAGGTTCGTTATGATGAGCTTGTGCCAAAGCGTTGTATCAAATTATTAGGTCCCAAGTACTTAATTATGCGTGAAGAGTTTATTGAAGCTCGTCAGCAAATTCGACAGCGCAATCAAAATATTCAGCGACTTCTTGTATTTATGGGGGGAGCTGATCCAACCAATGAAACAGCGAAAATATTGACTGCACTAGAAAAATTGAGTTTTACCCATGTGGATGTTGTTGTAGGTAATGGAAATGTACATAAAGAAAAAATTGAGCAAATATGTCGTGAACGAAATTACCATTATCATTGTCAAATTTCTTATATGGCACAGCTTATGCGGCAAGCGGATTTTTCCATTGGTGCAGGTGGAAGCTCAATGTGGGAGCGATGTTATGTTGGACTCCCGTCTTCAAGTACTATAGTTGCTGACAATCAGCTCATTACAACTAACTATGCAGATCAGCTTGAAGCAGTCATTAATTTAGGATGGCATGAAGATGTCACTGTAGAAACGTATCAACATTTACTAAATAGATTAGGCGATATAGATGTGGAGAGGCTTGGAAAAATCGGTTTACAATTAACGGCCACACCACAACCAAATGCCTGGTTATCACAAATAATGGAGTTGTTAGCATGATTAAAATTGGACATAAAGAAATTGGCAAACATGCAAAGCCTTTTATTATTGCAGAAATGTCTGGCAATCATAATCAATCATTAGAAAGAGCTTTACATTTAGTAGATTTAGCAGCTGAAGCTGGTGTGGATGCGTTAAAGCTACAAACATATACACCTGATACAATTACATTAGATGTGCACACGGGTGAGTTTTTTATTCAAGACGATGCTAACCTTTGGAAAGGAAATTCTTTATATAATTTGTATAAAGAGGCCTATACTCCTTGGGAATGGCATGAGGCCATTTTCAATCGTGCAAAAGAACATGGCTTACTTGCTTTTAGTTCACCTTTTGATGAAACAGCTGTCGATTTTTTAGAAACTTTGAATGTACCTGCTTACAAAATTGCATCTTTTGAAAATGTTGATATCCCATTAATTCGAAAAGTAGCTCGTACAGGTAAGCCTATTATTATTTCGACAGGAATGGCCACAGCTGCAGAGCTAGACGAAGCAGTTCGAGCTGCAAGAGCTGAAGGAAATCATCAAATTATTTTATTAAAATGTACAAGTACATATCCAGCAACGCCAGCAAACTCTAATTTAGCCACTATACCTCATATGCGAGAGTTGTTTGGTACTGAAATTGGTTTATCAGATCATACGATGGGTGTTGGCGTATCGGTTGCTGCCGTAACTCTTGGCGCAACTGTTATTGAAAAACATTTCACTACCTCTCGTGCTGATGGGGGAGTTGATTCTGCATTTTCAATGGAGCCACATGAGTTAAAAATGCTTGTAGAGGAAACTGAAAGAGCGTGGCAAAGCTTAGGACAAATTCAATATGGTCCAACAGAAGCTGAAAAGGATTCAGCAAAATTCCGACGTTCTTTATATATTGGGGAAGACTTAAAAGCAGGCGACGTTTTAACGGAAGAAAATCTTCGAAATGTTCGACCAGGTTTGGGGCTGCCAACAAAATACTATGATTTAGTACTTAGAAAGACCGTTAAGCAAGATGTGAAGAAGGGAACACCTTTAAGTTGGGAGTTATTACTATGAAAAAACTCAATCAATTTCTTTCCTACGGTCGCCAATCTATTGATGAGGACGACATACAGGTGGTTATAGAAACATTGCGCTCACCTTTTTTAACACAAGGTCCAAAAATTCAACAGTTTGAACAGGCAATTGCCAATTATGTTGGCACTCAATATGCAGTTGCTTTTTGCAATGGAACTGCAGCACTTCACGCAGCCTGTTATGCGGCAGGGATTGGTGTTGGAGATGAAGTTATTACATCACCAATTACTTTCGCAGCCAGTGCTAACTGTGTGCGTTATATGGGAGGAACAGTTGTTTTTGCGGATATTGACGCAAATACTTACAACATTAATCCTGAAGAGATAAGAAAAAAGATTACACCAAATACAAAGGCAATCATCCCAGTTGATTTTACAGGTCAGCCAGTAGACATGGATGCTATTATGGAAGTCGCACGTGAACATAACTTAGTTGTCATCGAAGATGGTGCTCATTCTCTTGGTGCTGAATATAAAGGGAAAAAAGTTGGTACACAGGCAGATATGACAATGTTTAGCTTCCATCCTGTAAAGCCAATTACGACAGCTGAAGGCGGTATTATTGTAACGAATAATGAGGAATATTATCGTAAATTACAATTATTCCGTAGTCATGGTATTGAGCAAACTGAGTATTCAGCTGAACAAGGTGGTTGGTATTATGAAATGACTGACCTCGGCTATAATTATCGAATGACTGATTTACAAGCAGCACTTGGTTTATCACAATTGAAAAAAATTGATACGTTTATCCAACGACGTCGTGAAATTGCAGCATTTTATACGGTGGCATTTCAAGATATAGAAGGAATTATCGTTCCACAGCAGCTAGAGGGAACTAATTCCGGTTGGCATTTGTATATGCTTCAGCTTAAAGGTATATCTCGTAAGTTTGTGTTTGAACAAATGAGATCTTTGAATATAGGTGTTCATGTGCATTATATCCCTGTTTATTGGCATCCATATTATCAAAAACTAGGTTATGAACGTGGAATATGCCCAATTGCAGAAAAGTGGTATGAAAGAGCATTGACCTTACCGATTCATCCGAATATGACAATAGAGGATTTAGCGATTATTGTGCCGAATTTTAAAGAACTACTAAAACAGTTTAAATAAGTAGTTCTACACAGCTTACTCTAAAAAAGTAAGCTAAATTAACAGAAGTTAACGATGTGATAAATTTCTAGTCATTAGCTGGTTTTCAAAAATAAAAACTCTCAATATTCTAAGGTAAGGTATTGTTATTTATTGTCAAAAATGTAATTTGTGGTTTAAATCTATATATATTTTCATTAGTGTTGCATAAATTAGTTCAGTGTTTCATTTTTCTTTTTAGAAGAAAAATGAAAACAATGAAGCAGCGGTAGTGAACATCTATTTTTTTACTAAAACCTTTGGCGAGTGCGATAGAGATAAGAAATCTTTATGATGAGGAATTTCCTTCGATTTTACGTAAACAGATGCGGGCTTGTTTCCATAAGACGGCCTTCAAGTACCGGCTGATTTGTAAATACGTTTGGTCACTATACATGTGCAATTGCGCCAGCACATTGAGGCATTATACAATCATCACAATGAACAATTGATTGTGCACCGTCTGCTCGCTGTGACCATAAAATTTTTTAATATTCAAGTGTTGCTTCATCCATTTGAAGAACAGCTCGATTGCCCAGCGTGATTTATACAGTTCAGCGATTTCATGGGCATCTAAATCAAAGTGATTTGTCAGAAAATGTAACTTATTTCCCTTTGTATCGAGTACTTTAATAAAACAAAAACATTCTCAGATCGATTCTGTATTGCCCCAATCACAACCATTTCATTAGAGAATACCGATGTGTTTTTAGACAACGGAAGTGGTTCTAACACACGAAAAACGGCATTTTTCCGTAGTTGTGTGACAAAGAAATAGCCATCATCCGTCATGCAGTCAAAACGCTTATAATCTAAGTAGCCACGGTCAAAAACGTACATGCATTCCTTATCATCAATGAATACTTCTAATTGGCCGCGGTCGTGTTCTATCGCATTGGTGAGCACGGCTTGATCTGGATAAGAGCAGCCTTCTTCCATGAAAACGAGGCGTAAATGTAGTTTGACCTCAGATTTTGTTTTGCGAAATTTAGCCCATCTGTGAATGCATTTCGGTTTCGTCATGAATTTTTGCCACCAAATCAAGAAAAATCGATTGAAAGAACTCGGTCGGTACTTGATGGAGTCGTCGGCTTAATTGGGAGAAGCTAATCGAATCTAATTCCGTTGCCTTTTGTAAATCCTCTGAGAAAATGGCATCACTCAATGCGCGCAAGCTCTCTGTTTCATGGAGTTGCACATACAAGAGTAATTTCAAGAATAAAGCCATGTGTCGCTTCTTCGTATAATAATTTAGTTGATGTGTTTTCACCTGTTCATTCAATAATTCCATAGAAATGGGTGAAAACCATTGTTCAAATGATGTTTTTCCTGTAAAATTATCCATAGGTTTGTCCTTTATTTTGGATTTAGATCGGTTTACTACCACTAACCATTATAAAGGATTTTTTTTTTGATGAATTAAGTTGCGGAAAATTCGGACTTTATTTTTGTGTTGGATTATTTTAATGCGACACTAGTAACTTTTAATATCATTATTATAAAGTAAAAGGCTGTTGAAAGTTCAATCAAATCGAACTTTCAACTGCTTTTTCAGTGCCCTCCAAATGAATGGGGTGTTTTCTTACCTAATTTTTATTTGGGAACGTTTTTGTTTTTCTTTGAAAAAGTTATTTAATAGATTTTTAAAGTGTGCTTAAAGTCCTTGTTTCAAAAGGTATATTTTAGAATTCAACTTACTCCTATAATAGATAATATTTTTATTTTTATATCATATAATTATAAATAATTCCTATCTTTATTGAACTTAGGTTAGATTACTATATAATCATAATAAAGATATTCATAGGAGGGTTATAATTATGTTTAGAAAATATCCTGATGATCAGTGTGTTAGAGGGGTAATTCGTTCTTTTCCAAATGAAAAAGAAAATGAAAATAGAATGGGCCTAGATATAGGTTGTGGAGCTGGTAGACACTCGAAACTTATGTTAGATATGGGGTTTACAGTAAAAGCGATTGATATTATTCAACAAAATGTTACTGATACATCAATAGGTTTGAAAAATTATCCTACAGAGAAACTACAAGTGGAATGTATAGACTTTTTAGAAATGCCCGACAAAGAAATGTATGATTTAATAATTGCATGGCATTGTTTATATGCATATAATAATGATCCTGCCGACTGTCCTAATAAAATATGCATAATAAGAGATATGTTAAAAACAAATGGAAAAATAATTATGAGTTTAAAAAGTGATGATGATTCATTGCTTAGTTCAGGTTCCATAAGAGAAAATGGATTGATAGATAATAAAATATACAATACGCCAGGTTATATATTTTATTCTCAGTCTGAAATGATTGATATGATTACAAAATGTGGGTTTAAAATTGATTATATTGAAAAATTTTCAAGAGTACATAAAATAGATAGAAAAAACATTATCACAAATGAAATGTGGAAAAATACCGAATTAGATGTCAATGAAAATTGGTATGCTGTATGTGCCACAAAAATATAATTTTATTATATGCAATCACTACCGTAGCAAAAAACTTTGGTCGCCTTGAAATCGATAATGATTGTAGTGAACACGCCATCAAGTCCATTCGTAATTGGCAGAAAAAATTGGCTTTTCGCTAAGTCAATGCGAGGAGCGAAAGCGAGTGCGATTATTTACTAGTATTGTCGAGATAGCTGAAGAAAACAGATTGAACCCACTGAAATATTTAACCTATGTTTGGGCTCTTTGCTATAATTTGTAATTTATTTTCTATTAATTCAATAATTTCACATGTTACTGTAGAAAAAAGCGAAAACTTACGAATCGTAATTGTTCTTCAGACAAACCAGGAGTTTTCGCTTTGCACTCCAAGTTTATCAAAATGCTATTACTGTTATTACAATCTTTTTCCGAAGTTTCTTTACCATCTGATGAAGAACCAAATGTATTTCCTGTTACAGTAGATGCTTATTCAGTGCCATGTTCAATTTGCCGAGGGAAAGCGATTCGCCATGCACAAACGATACGTCGTTTTCGTCATGGCTATGCTTGGCACCTAGGATTGATTTGGATTGAGATGGCGATTCCACGTCATCGTTGTGTTGCTTGCGACCTCACATTTACTTATGACTTCGGTTTAGGGTTATACAAGCGTCTTCGGCTTTGTTTTGTAGAGAACTTGTTCAACGTTGCTACGGTCGTTTCATTGCTGATTCCTTCGTTTACGTTTAGAAACAGGTCGCTGATTTTGTCACCCACGACTTTTGGTGATGAGCCACATTTTGGAATAATTACCACAAATTTAGGTAACCAATGAAGCAGAACTCGATCAGATTTTACCTTGCTCGAAGACAATTCCGACTGACTGCCACGTTCCAAAGAAAAGTAATTAAAATATACAACAAAGCGCCCAGGGAAAAACACGTGGGCGCTATTTGACGCTTACCTATATTGAATATCCAAATTGAAGCCATTAACCAAGAAACCTATTTATATATAATCAGCACCATTATAAAGGAACTTAATGTAAGCTTCCTTATAGGTATACATCTTTTTTCTAGTTCTGAAGAATTACTCTTTTTTCTAAAATCCAATTTGTATAGTAGTCTACTAGTTCCTTTAGATTAGTATCTGTTAATTCATCATTTAATTTAATTAAATCTGTTTTAAAATGTTCTAAATCGATTCTTCCGAAATTATCCACAACTTCTTCTGTCTCAAAATAAAATTCAAAATCCCTAGTATAAATTACAGCTTTATATGTTTGATTAGGGTGATACGATTCCGTCATCACTTCTTTACGTTGTTCACCACCAAAATCCTCTAATATTTTACCATGCAACTTTTCTTTATCATATTCGATATTCAATAAATTCAATATTGTAGGGTAGATATCAAGATTGCTCATTAATTTATCACTAGTTCCTTGCATTCCCCCCCCTAACAACATAAATGGTACTTTGGTTCTCCCATTGTTTAGGAAATACTTTGGATCTTGCTCAAAATATCCTTGCCCATGATCAGAGTGAATAATAAGAAGAACGTCATCTTCATCATAGTTATGTTTGATATAATTGAAAAGAACTGATAAATGTAAGTCAATTCTTTTTAACTCTTCTCCATAACGGATAATTTTATTTTGATCATAATTAGTAAGTACAGAAGTATCTCCTTTCTTAGAATATAGTCGGCTTAATACGTTAGTATTTACTTGACTATTAATCGACAAAAAGATTTCATCAGCAACATCGTGTAAATCAGGCAAAACTAACCAAATATAGTTGTTTTTTTCTTTGAATGTTTCTAAATGATCTATAACCTCTTCCATGATTTCCCCTGCACCAAAACCACCCATAGAGTTTTTAAATACAATTCGATCAAAACTCTTTCCGTAGCCATGGGGAGGAGTGCCACGCCAATCACCAGTAAAGGAAGCAGTAAAATAACCTGATTTACGAATCTTTTCAATTAGTGATTCTTGCTTCTCTGAAAAGTCATGTCCAAATGTTGAGTGGTATTGACCATGTGCAATAGTATCCATTGCGGTAACTAGCCCAGCGTTACTTGGAAAAGTCCAATCAGCAGAAGCATAGCAATTTGTATTGACATATTTACTATTAAATGTATTTAAAATGTTTGGAATTAATAATTCTTTATCATTTTCTTCTAAGTATTTACCAGATAAACCATCGATAAAAACATGAGCTACTAATCTATATTTTTTTTGCTCATCATTCAATGTTATCGGATTACCAATAAATATAGGTTTATTAGCGATTATTTCAATTTCTCCTGGATCGAATGTCAAGTAGTTATATTGATTATACTTTAAAAGAGAATTAGTAAAATCATATGTAGTATTATTTATTTTAATTGTTAACTCAGTATCTTTTTCTAAAAAAGAAAAAGGTAAAGTTGTTTTCTTAATAAAAGCAAATTGATAATGTTTTGCTTCATGCCCTTGAAAATATTCTGTCTTTGTGAAATATCTAAATGTATCGTCAACATTTTCTATAAACAAAGATTTGTATAAATTTGTCATATTTTCATTTTCAGTGCCACTGTTTTGAACTTGACGAATTAAACTTTCTCCAAATTTATTTAAAGGATATATTCGTTCATCAACTTCTTTAGAAAGTTGATCTATTTCTTTAAGGTACTTTTGGATTTGTTCTAATGAAAAAATTTGCTGTTGTTTCAATATATATACCATTTCATTGAGGTTATTTTGTACAGCTTCGATCTCTTCTGTATTCTCTGATAATCTTAAACATCTTCCGAAATGATAAAAGCTCTTATCAAATTTTTGTAAATTAAAACAAATTAAAGCGGCATTAAAATGCAAAGAATAAGAATAAGAAAATTGCTGTAATCCTTTATTGACCTCCAAAGCAGCTTCTTCTAAATTCCCAGATTCAAATAGTAATGTTGTACTAACAATATAATAAGTTTCTGTTTTAGCAATTTTTGATAACTCATCTAAAGCTATTTTTACTTCTTCTCTCGCTGTTTTGTTCATACCATCCTCAATACGACAATGTAAATCTTTTACAATATTGATTATATTTTTACTTGACAAAACTTTTTCCTCCTACAATGAACTCATGTAATTAAATTTCTTATATAGTATAATCTTTATAGTACTTAAACACATTTTACCAAGTTTTAATATTGAATGGAAGGTTTCAAAGAAATGAAAAATACTATAGATACTGCTGTTATTTTGGCTTCTGGATATTCAAATGCTTTCGACATACCACATTGCTTATTAAAAGTTAATCATCAAACTTTAATAAAAAGAACAGTTGCTATTTTAAAAAGCAGAAATATTCATGAGATTTTTATTGTTGTAGGGTATAAAAAAAATTTAATTCTAGAAGAATTGGAAAATGAAAATGTGAATTTTACATTTAATTTCCAATATAGATATACTGGCACGATGAAGTCACTTAGTCTATTGAAAAAATATCTAATTAAGGATTTCATTTTAATAGACGGTAATTTACTTTTCGATGAAAATATTCTTGTTACTATTCTAGATTCGTCTAATCCAAACTGTATCGCATGTGCTACTCTAAGTGAGTCTGGTGAGGAAACTTTTAGTGAATGTACTGAAGGTAATCGTTTAATTTTCAACTTTAGGGACAATCAACAAATGAACTTTTTATTGATTGATAAGATTGGTATTTCTAAAATATCTATTCCATTGTTCCAAGAAATGTTAAAATTATACGAATCTAATGAGAATAATTCATTGAACTATGAAAATTTTATGTTGAAATGTAATAATATTTGGACTTTCTACTGTGTTAATAAAAATAATTTACCATGGATTAGTATAGATTCCAATGAACAATATAATAAAGCAGTTGAAGGTATTTATTCTACAATTTATCAAAAAATCAGCGAGCAAACAATGGAGTTTATTTCAAATTATTTACATCAATCTATTGGAACACAACCTGAAGAGATTAAGAAAATTGAATTCTCTGGAGGGATGACTAATAAAAATTATAAAATTACTTTAATAGATGGAAATGAGTTGCAAATTAGAATACCTGGAGCCGGAACAAATAGTCTAGTAAATCGAAATAATGAAATTATCAACACTAAAGCGATAGAATCTCTAGAAATTAATGTACCTACTTTTTACTTTAATCCTCATGATGGTGTCAAAATTGCGAAATATGTAAAAAACGCAGAAACTCTGTCGAAACAATCAGCAGGTATCACAAGTAATATGGAAAAAATATCTTTTATTTTGTCTAAATTGCACGCTTCTAACGTAAAAATGAATAATGATTTTTCATTTATCAATATCATCCAAGATTATGAATCATTTATTATCAACAAAACAAATCATTACTACATAGATAATAAATATCCTAATTTCTCCAAACAAAAAGAAAGAATAGTCTATTTAAATGAGAAAATTCAGCAACTAGAATCCTTTTTCTTATGTCCTTGTCACAACGATCTAGTTCCAGAAAATTTCATCAAATCGAGAGATGGTAAAATTTTTTTAATTGACTGGGAGTATTCGGGATATAATAATCCTTTTTGGGATTTAGCTGCCTTTATTTTAGAAAGTGAATTGACGAACATGGAAGAACAGCTTTTTTTAGAATTGTATTTTCAACGTGCTCTTTTAGAAGAGGAATATTTCCAGTTAGATTTTTATAAAGCTGTGCAGGATATCCTTTGGAGCCTTTGGACAATCGTAAAAGAATTACATGGTGAATCTTTTGGAGATTATGGTCACAACAGATATGAAAGAGGATACAAATTATTAAAGGGGTTGGAATACTGTTGAAAATGACAGAGTATGAGAAAAAGGGATTATGGATTGGTCTTTTTGGTGGAATTCTCTGGGGTGTCAATACGGTAACCATTGGAATCATACTATCTCGCTCGATTTTTGCAGATTATATTTTTATAGCTCCTTTAATCTCAACTTTTTTACATGATACCTTTTCAAGTATATGGATGATGCTTCATACTTTGCTTTTAAAACGAACACATCAGCTCAAGCAATCTTTGAAAAGTAGGAGTGGGAAAGTAGTTATGGTTGCCGCACTTTTAGGGGGACCTATAGGTATGTCAGGATTTATGTTGTCAATTAATTTTATTGGTCCTTCCTATACGGCCATTATATCTTCAATGTATCCGGCAGTAGGATCTTTTTTAAGTTTTTTATTTTTAAAAGAAAAAGTGACTACGAAAAACATTATAGGGCTTTCTCTTGCCATAATAGCAACTATTTTTTTAGGGTTAACTTCACAAGAAGAACCGGAAAATTTAATTTTCGGATTATCTTGCGCTTTATTATGCGTTTTAGGATGGGGGTCTGAATCTGTGATCTCCGCATATGGTATGAAAAATGACGTATTGCCTTCTCTTGCTTTACAAATAAGACAAACAGTTTCTGCAATAGTATACGGCTTGTTAATAGTCCCGATTATTGGGGGTATTCCCTTAGTAAAATTAATATTACAAGACTTTACAATTATTTTATTTGCATTAACTGCATTAGCGGGCACTGCTTCCTATTTATTTTACTATACATCGATTAATCGAGTTGGTCCTATTAAAGCTATGGGATTAAATATTAGCTACTCTGCATGGGCAGTTTTATTCGGTCTATTAGTAGGATTCGAAGCAGGCATAAAAGAACTTTTATTAGCCTTCCTTATTATTACAGGATCTATATTGACAACAAATAATCCAAAAGAATTTTTTTCAATCATAACTTTCAAAAGAGGTGTAAAACTATGAATGCTATTATTCTTGCTGCGGGACTAGGATCTCGTTTTAAAGAATGGACAAAAACAAAACATAAAGCACTTTTGCCAATTAATAAAGAACCTAACTTAGAAAGGACTATTTCATTTTTAATTGAAGCAAAAATCTATGAAATATACATAGTCACTGGTCATTTATCTAATCAATTTGAATATCTAAAAGAAAAATTTCCAGGAGTAAAATTAATCTACAATGAAATGTACAAAGAATATAATAGTATTTACAGTTTCAAATTAGCCATTCCTCATTTTGGAGATTCTTTTATCATTGATGCAGATACGGTCTTTCTTGAAAATATTTTTTTAAACCTTAAACCTAAACAAAGTACCTACTTTACAATTATTAGAAACGGACAAGAAAAAGAATGGTGTCCAATACTAGACATCAATCAAAAAGTAATAGATATTAAAATCACTGACGAACAACTTCCATCTTTGTCTGGAGTTTCCTATTGGGAAATGAAAGACTGTAAAATAATAAAACAGCACTTTTCAAATTACTTACAATATCAAAATTTAAAAAAAGCCTCCTTATACTGGGATAATATACCTTTGGACTTAATTGATTCTTTAAATATTACTGTTTCTCAATTAAAACAAAATATTTTATATGAAATGGATAATCAAAATGATTATCTAAAAATTATCAAATCGATTTCATAATAATGTTGAAACAGAACTAAAACGAAAACAAATGGTCCGTTTTTAGGGACAGACGTCGAGTAAATTAAAAAATTCTTAACGTATTATCTAAGAGCCAAGTATTGTTCACCTGTGATAAAGGGGGCTTTATTTGTGTTTATTCTTCTGGGAAGCGTTGTTAATATTGACAGAGCCAATAAAATGCTATATATCAAACGGAAGCGGAATAATTCAACTAAAGCTGTTAAGTTGTTGAAAATGAATTACGAGTATACCAAATATGTTAAGACAGATAGGGTGTGAATCTTACATTATATCTGTCTTTTCTCTTTGTTTTTTATAAAATCACTTTAGTTTAAAGTGAAAGATTGTCAAATGCTTCCGATAATAAATAAAAGAAACTTATTGTTTAGGGGAGGTAGTATTATGCGGGTTGTAACGAAAGGACAAACAATTGATACAGGGGCTTCATTAAAAGTTATACAAGATACCTCACAATCAATCCAAACAATTTCAATGGAACAACAAAATACAGATAGACAAGCAATTCAGGAAGAAGAACAAGTAATCTCAAGTGAAAAATTACAACAAGCAGTAGATACAGTGAACGAGTTTTTACAAGTAAATCACAGTGCCTCAAAATTTGTGCTCCACGAAGGATTAGAACGCTATTTTGTTCAAGTTGTAGATGCAGAAACAGAAGAAGTCGTAAAAGAAATACCACCTAGAAAGTTACTAGATGCATTTTATGAAATGCAAAAGCTTTTAGGTATGATAGTAGACGAAAAAATATAAATTTTTTAGGAGGCTTTATTATGGTAAACCGAATTGGTGGATTAGCATCAGGGATGGATATAGATGCATTAGTAGAAAAATTAATGGCAGCGGAGAAAACGCCACTTATCAAATTACAACAGAAGAAACAAACAACAGAGTGGACGCGAGATGCTTATCGTAGTGTAAACACAAAGTTAAAAACATTTGATAAGTATATTGCGGACGATCTTTTACTTAAAGGCTTTAACACGAAAACAGCTACCTCATCAAATACTAAATATGTAACGGCAACTGCAACATCAAGTGCATCAGGGAATTTAACAATTGAGGGTGTTTCACAGCTTGCTACTGCAGGGAAAACAGTTGGTAGTAAACAAGTCAATTCAAATGGTGGGGTTGCTACTGGAAGTACAAAAATCAGTGATTTAGAAGGATCAACATTCACAGGCACGGGTGAATATTCAATTTTATTAAAGGCTATTAAGTCTGATGGTACATTGGCTAGCGAAGCAACAGAGATTAAATTTAAAGCAACAGATACCATTGATGATGTAATGAAAAAAATTAATAGCAGTAATGCAGGTGTAACGGCTTTCTTCGAAAATGGTAAATTATCTGTTGCCGCAAAAAATACAGGTGCATTAGCAGGGAATGCTGCTGAAGTGCAATTAGTAACTGAACAAACAAAAAATGGTGTTACTGTTGATGCAACAGAGGGGAATAAGTTGTTCTCGTTATTAGGAGTAGGTAGTTCGGGATCAAATGATTTAGTAAATGGTGGATCGAATGCTATTTTCCGCGTAAATGGTATTGATACAGAGCGTTCTACCAATACATTCTCAATGGGCGGCTATAATATAACATTAAATGAAACATTTAATTCAAAAGCAACAATTGAAAGTCGAATTAAAACATTGGGAGAATTACTTGACGCTACCAATACAGCTATTCCTCGTTTAGAAGATGAGATAAGAGATCTGACACCTATAGTTGATGGAGCAAAGGCAGACTATGATGATGCATTAATAATGTTTAATGGTGCGAATACAAATACGGCTTTAACTGCCGCTGGAAAAAAAGCACTCGCAACTATGAACACAGCACAGCTTACTACACTTGAGAATCTTGATTTGAAGGATGATGCAGCTATAGATGCTTCGGATTTAACCGATGCACAAAAAACTGCGTTAAAGGCCTTGAAAACAGAAGAAAAAGAGGCGTTAAATAACTTTACACCAGCTGAATTGAAGGATTTACAAAAATTTAGTGCGTATGAAAACTTAAATTCTACTAGTAAAAATATTTTATCGAAAATGACTGCAACAGATATTCAAGAATTAGCTAGCATTACTGATTTAACATCCGATACTGAAATCGATGCCAGTGCGTTAACAGATGAGCAAAAAAAAGCATTAAAAAGCCTTTCACCAGAACAACGTACAATACTCGGCAATACTTCTGATGCCGATTTAACTGGCATGTCAAAGGTCATTAATACGAAAAATGCGTATGATACTGTAAATACAGATTTAACAACCAAAATACAACAATTGGAAACAAACAAGAATAATAAAATAAAGTACGAAAAAGATTTACAAGAAGCCGAGGAGGAACTAAAAAATTTAAATAAACTACCAGATTCTGGTGTATCTGTGCCGAATGTGACATTATCGTCTACAACAGATGTAGACGATATGATGAAAAAAATCAATGAGTTCGTCACAACCTATAATGGACTTATAAAGGATTTAAACGACCAAACGAAAGACAAAAAATACCGTGACTATCCACCATTAACAGACGAGCAAAGAAAAGAGATGTCTGAAAATGAAATTAAGCTATGGGAAGAAAAAGCTAAAAGCGGTCTATTGCGTAGTGACTCGATTTTAAGAAGTGGTCTTTCAGATATGCGTGGGTTGATTTATCAATCTAATCCTGCTGTATCCAATCCTAAATACAATACGTTATTTAATATCGGGATTACAACTTCCAAATCTTATAATGACGGTGGTACTTTAGAAATCGATCAAGTAAAATTGCGTAAGGCACTAGAGGATGACCCTGATGCAGTAACTGCTTTGTTTACAAATAAAGGTTCAGAGAAAGAGACAATTACGGTTGATGGTGTAGAAAAAACTGTTGATACTCGAGGTTTCTTACAAAAAATACGTGGTACTATGGATAAATTTTCACAGAACATCGAGAAAAAAGCTGGACGTGCTTCAAGTACGGATAATTCATACACGATTGGAAAAAGTTTGGTTGATATGGATAAACGTATTGATACATGGAAAGACAAGCTTGAAAAAATTGAGGCCCGCTATTGGAAGCAATTCAGTGCAATGGAGAAAGCTATTAACAAAGCAAACTCACAGGCAGGTATGTTTGCGCAATCTGGTGGACAGTGATAAAAGTTTTAGTATAATTTAGTTAAAAGGTAATATAAAGGAGTTGTCTTTGATTGACAGCACAAACATCGGCTCATAATGCATATAAACAAAATAGTGTTACAACTGCCTCTCCAGGAGATTTAACGCTAATGCTGTATAATGGATGCTTAAAATTTCTGCATAAGGCAAAGTTGGCGATTCAAGATAAAAAGATCCAAGAAAAAAATACTAACCTTCAAAAAGCACAGGCAATCATAAGTGAGCTAATGGCGACACTAAATATGGATATCGAAGTTTCCAAAAATATGATGGCACTCTATGAATATATGAATACTCGATTAGTAGAAGCAAATATTCGAAATGACATTTCTATAATTGAAGAGGTTGAAGGACTTGTTACGGAATTCCGTGATACATGGAAGGAAGTTATTCGTATTAATCGCCAACAACAATACGGGAATGGAGACAGAATATGATGGGGCCAGTTGAACGTTTGCTCTCTATTTCAGCTAGACTTTACGAGCATATGTCGACCATTCCTCACGGAGACGATCGAGAAGAATTTATCGAAAAAATAAATGACTTGCTTGACGAGCGCGGTGCAATAATCGAGGAATTGAAGCAATCAGGAAAATCTTTAGATGGGCATCAATTAATTAAACATTTACAGGAACTTGATCGAGGCATACAGGAACGATTACAAAAGGTAATGGCTGCAATTAAAACAGATTTGAAAACCGTTCAACAATCTAAAAAAACTGAGAAGCAATATTTAAATCCGTATAGCTCTGTCCGTGTAATGGATGGTATGTATTACGACGGGAAAAAATAAGTTAAAAGTACTTTTAAGGATTTTATTCATCAAAACCAGGGCTCATGTATAAATGAGTTCCTGGTTTTGTGTGTTTGTTTCCAATATAAATGGATATTAAGTTCCGTATAACACATGAGAATTTAAAATGAGCGCTATAAATTGAATTACAAATATAGCTATACTTTGCGAATTATCGACAATTATTATTAGAAAAATTTCTAACCTCTCTTTTCTTTGTGAGAAAGACGAGACACGATATATATATCATACAAAAGGGAATCATTTAAATAGTCATAAAATAGCCCTTTTTACGGTAAAATATGTTACTAATTCCCTCTGGATGTAAATCGTGCATCATGTCATAATCAACTAAATAAATGTTTAGAATAATATTGGAGTGGGTAGATGATATTTAAGCGACAAGAAGGTTTTCGATTTAAATTCGATGAACCAATTAAAATGACTTTTGCGATTTATGAAAATGGAAAAGTGAATCAAGCACAAACGGCAATGGCTGACCTGCTCGATATTAGTCCAAGAGGTATGAAGATGTTTACTGAGGTGGATTTAGGTGTCAATCCTCCTCCTTTGGATTTACGCTTTGTTCTTGATACAATAGAGGTACGAGCTTATGGTGAAATCATTTGGAGTCGTCCTTTTGGTAATGGCAAGCAGTATGGCGTGAATTTCAATAACCAAGGATCGGTAGAAGATTTGATTGTTGATGAATTGAAGTCGCGCCGAAGAAAAGAAGCGGATGAGGCAAAACTCAATAACGTTAATTCTTAAAGTGAAACTTTAATCAGTGGGGTTTCTTTCTCCCCACTGATTATTAGTCTTCACCAATCGGGCTTTTACGGGCAGTTAGACTCCGACCTAAACTTCTTTGCTTCTGCTGAATTTTAGGTGGGAGTATTACAGCCCGTTAATGCGGGATAAAAAAATTTGTGAAAAAAAGAATTATTTTAGAGGAATTTCTCACACTTGTGTAGAAATATAAAGTATAGCAGTTATAAAGGAGGAGTTTACATGTTAAACTTTAACATTCGTGGTGAAAATATTGAGGTAACGCCAGCTATTCGAGAGTATGTTGAGAACAAAATCGAGAAAGTTGAGCGCTATTTTAACGAAGATGTTAACGCCAATGCTAACGTAAATTTAAAGGTTTATAATGACAAGCAAACTAAAGTGGAAGTTACAATTCCAATGAAAAACTTAACTCTTCGTGCAGAAGAGCGTCATAATGATATGTATGCTGCAGTTGACCTAATCGTTGATAAATTAGAACGTCAAATTCGTAAGCATAAAACAAAGGTAAACCGTAAATTCCGTGAGCGCGAAGGTGCAGGCCTTTATTTTGCTACTACGCAAGCAGTAGCTGATGTATCGACAGAGGATGAAGAATACTCTATTGTTCGTACAAAGCAATTTGATCTAAAACCAATGGATCAAGAAGAAGCTGTATTACAAATGAATATGCTTGGGCATGATTTCTATATCTTTACAGACGCAGAATCGAACGGCACAAATATTGTCTACAAACGCAGAGACGGTAAATATGGCTTAATCGAAACAACTTAACCTTCATATGTAAAAAGGCTCTCGCTATAGCGGGAGCCTTTTTTATGACTTTATCGTCATGCTAGTGACACTGTTTGCATGAAACTGTTACACAATGGTAAAATGAAATTTGAGACTATATAGGAAGTGAAAAAATTCATGGTAAACCTATTAAATAAATTATTTGATTTCAATAAGCGTGAGTTAAAAAAATTAGAAAAAATCGCTGACCAGGTTGAGGGATTCGCTTCTCAAATGGAACAGCTTTCAGATGATCAATTACAAGCGAAAACAGAAGAATTTAAAAAACGTTTTGCCGACGGAGAGAAATTAGAGTCGATTCGTGCGGAAGCTTTTGCTGTTTGTCGGGAAGGGTCAAAGCGTGTGTTAGAGATGTACCCATTCCGTGTACAAATTATGGGTGCTGCTGCACTAGATGAAGGTAATATTTCGGAGATGAAAACCGGGGAAGGTAAAACGTTAACGGCTACAATGGCTGTTTACTTGAATGCCATTACTGGTAAAGGTGTACATGTTGTAACAGTCAACGAGTATTTAGCGAGTCGTGATGCTGAAGAAATGGGGCATCTGTATAATTTCTTAGGCTTATCAGTTGGTTTAAACTTGAACAGCCTGTCAAAGGAAGAAAAACGTGCAGCCTATGAAGCTGATATTACGTATAGCACAAATAATGAGCTAGGCTTTGACTATTTACGTGATAATATGGTGCTTTATAAAGAAGAACGTGTACAACGTCCGTTGCATTATGCCGTAATCGATGAGGTTGACTCGATTTTAATTGATGAAGCGCGTACGCCATTAATTATTTCGGGTCAGGCTGGGAAATCAGCGCAGCTTTATAAACAGTCTAATGCGTTTTGTCGTATGTTAAGTGCGGAAACGGATTACACATATGAAGAGTCAACAAAAGGTGTTACGTTAACAGATGCTGGTGTTGAAAAAGCGGAGAAAGCGTTTGGTATTGATAACCTATTTGATTTAACGCATGTACGTTTAAACCATGCTATTAACCAATCGTTAAAGGCACACGTAAGTATGCATAATGATGTTGATTATGTTGTGCAAGATGGAGAAATTGTTATTGTTGATGGCTTTACGGGTCGTTTAATGAAAGGTCGTCGCTACTCAGATGGACTACATCAGGCGATTGAGGCGAAAGAGGGCGTAGAGATTCAAAATGAATCGATGACGATGGCGACAATTACATTCCAAAACTATTTCCGTATGTATCAAAAGCTTTCAGGTATGACAGGTACAGCGAAAACAGAGGAAGAGGAATTCCGTAATATTTATAATATGAGTGTTGTGGCGATTCCAACGAATAAGCCGATTGCTCGTGATGACCGTCCAGACTTAATTTTTGCTTCAATGGAAGGAAAATATAAAGCGGTGGCGGCAGATATTGCAGAGCGCCATAAAGCAGGACAACCTGTTCTTGTTGGTACGGTTGCAATTGAAACGTCTGAAATCATTTCGAACCTATTGGATAAACATAAAATTCCACATAATGTCCTGAACGCGAAAAACCATGAGCGTGAAGCCGAAATTATTGCTAATGCTGGTACGAAGGGTGCCGTAACAATCGCTACGAACATGGCTGGTCGTGGTACGGACATTAAGCCTGGCGAAGGTGTAATGGAGATTGGTGGTTTAGCGGTAATTGGTACGGAGCGTCATGAATCTCGTCGTATCGATAATCAGCTGCGTGGTCGTTCTGGTCGTCAAGGGAATCCAGGGGTTACGCAATTCTATCTGTCACTAGAAGATGAATTAATGCGTCGTTTTGGCTCTGATAATATGAAGTCTATGATGATGCGTTTAGGGATGGATGATTCGCAGCCGCTACAATCAAAAGTTGTTTCAAGAGCCGTAGAATCAGCTCAAAAACGTGTTGAAGGAAATAACTTCGATGCACGTAAACGTTTATTACAATATGATGATGTGTTACGTCAGCAACGTGAAATTATTTATAAAGAGCGTTATGACGTATTAGAAACAGATAATATGCGTGTCCTTGTTGAGTCTATGATTCAAGAAACAATCGACAATGTTGTTGCATTGTATACGCAAGGTGAGCAAAAGGATTGGAACTTAAAAGCCATTGATGACTTTGTCGGTGCAAATCTTCTAGGTGAAGATGATCAGACGGTGGAAGATTTCCAAGGCAAATCTGCTGAAGAAATTAACCGAATGATTTCTGACGCTGTTCATGCGCGTTATGATGAAAAAGAGGCAGAGCTTACACCAGAGCGTATGCGTGAATTTGAAAAGGTTATTTTATTGCGTTCAATTGATACGAAGTGGACTGATCATATTGATGCCATGGATCAGCTACGTCAAGGTATCCATCTTCGTGCATATGGTCAAAATGACCCACTTCGTGAGTACCAACAAGAAGGCTTTGCTATGTTTGAGGATATGGTCGATTCCATTCGTGAAGATGTAGCGAAATATGCGATGAAAGCAGAAATTCGTAGTAACTTAGAGCGTGAGGAAGTTGCAAAAGGTCAAGCTGTTAATCCGAAAGAGGATGGTTCTCCAGCACCGAAAAAGCAACCTGTTCGTAAGGCTGAAAATGTTGGACGTAATGATTTATGTCCATGTGGAAGTGGGAAGAAATTTAAAAACTGTCATGGTGCAGGTCAATAAGTTTACGATTACGAAGAAGATCATTTTAACTATACGTTAAAATGGTCTTTTTTTTGAGTACCCGAAACTTGGTGGTGAAAGGTCACTACAGGTTTGGCAGTCAGCTGGCCGAAAGGGAGGGGAGATTTTGCGTAAGCTTCACATTGCGCTTTGCAAGTCCCCTTTATGTTTTGGCAAAGAGCCTTTTTCTATTTTTTTATTAATAGATAATTCTGAAAAAAAGATACATAATACTACAACAATAGGTAAATAGTTCAATGAAAAGGGTAACGTTTATAACTTTTTTCTGTTTTATTATAAAAGTATGAATAGTATGAAAGTTTGATTGTGTGAGATCGGTATGAACTTACTTTCTTAGAATAGAGGGGGTGATTCATGTTTGGATATAAAAATTCTAGAGCATTGGAGTATACCAATATCTCTTTTAATATACTCCTCTTTACTGGAAAATATAAATTTTAGGAGGATTAAAATGCATAGTGATGACATTATGAGTGGTGAAACGATGTTGTATATGCCGGAGTATGATGCCTTTGGGAACTTGTGTACACGTGTGATAGAAAGGGATTATCAATATATTTCAAAATTAGCACCGACAAAATTAATGGATTATAATCTACGCTATTTTGGTTCAAGCTTAAGAGGGGCTTTCGATGGCTCGAAAATGATACTTGGAAAACTGAATAAAAATCCAATAGTTGTTCATGAACGAAGTAATATTGTATGGTTTCCAAGTAAATCTCCTCTACATCCTGAATGTATATGGTTTGCGGTCCAGCATATTGAGGACTTTCAAGTAGTGGATAAAAAGAGTACAAAAGTATATTTTATGAACGGCAAGGACATTATTGTGGATTTAAGTTTCAGAGCATTTGAAAACAGAATTCAAAGAGCATTTTTACTTAAGTATAAATTAGAGAAACGAACAAATCACTTACTAGGGCAACATGATCGAGTTAAAGTATATCAACGCATGGCAACCCGAAGTGCTGTATTTGAGGATAAAGCTTAAGGCGAATGATTGTCGTCCATTTAGTTATGTAAATTATGCTGTCATGTTAAAAAATTATGTTTTCCGACGTAAAAACGTTATAATAAAAAAATACGGGGCTTACAAAAATTAGAGATATGAGCATTTTGAATGCATCTCGAGAACGATGAGAACTTAGCCATTGCGATTAAAGCACATACCGATCCTTGCGTTAACTCATCATGATTTTAGTAAAAAAAAGATTTACAAGATTGCCCCATTAAAAATGTTCGGAGGATTTAACAATGATTGAATTAGCAGATGTACGTAACGCGTTAGACACTTCAGCCAAAAAATTGGCGGATTTCAGGAGGTCTCTTTGACTTAGAAAACAAAGAGGCACGCATTCAGGAATTAGATGAAATGATGCTTGAGCCAGGTTTCTGGGATGATCAACAAGGCGCACAAGTAATCATTAATGAGAGTAATGGCTTAAAGGCAATTGCTAATGAGTATAAAGATTTAGTGGAAACACATGAGAACTTAGATATGACGCTAGAGCTATTGAGAGAAGAGCCTGATGAAGAATTGCAGGAGGAGCTGGGCACAGAATTAGTAGAATTCCAGCAGAAGATGGGCGATTTTGAGCTGCAATTACTATTAAGTGGTCCATATGATCAAAACAATGCGATTTTAGAGTTGCACCCAGGAGCTGGTGGTACGGAATCTCAGGATTGGGGATCGATGTTACTTCGTATGTACACGCGCTGGGCAGAAAAACGTGGCTTTAAAGTTGAAACAGTTGATTATCTTCCTGGCGATGAAGCAGGTATTAAATCTGTAACATTGTCTATTAAGGGTCATAATGCTTACGGCTATTTACAAGCTGAGAAAGGTGTTCATCGTTTAGTACGTATTTCACCGTTTGACTCTTCGGGCCGTCGTCATACATCATTCGTTTCTTGTGATGTTATGCCTGAATTCGATGACAATATTGAAATTGATGTTCGCACGGAGGATTTAAAAATTGATACGTATCGTGCAACAGGAGCAGGTGGTCAGCATATTAATACAACAGATTCAGCTGTTCGTATTACGCACATTCCAACTGGTACTGTCGTACAATGTCAGGCAGAACGTTCACAAATTAAAAACCGTGAAAAAGCCATGACGATGTTAAAAGGGAAGCTCTATCAATTAGAGATTGAAAAGCAGCAGGCACAGCTAGATGAAATCCGTGGTGAACAGAAGGAAATCGGCTGGGGCTCACAAATTCGTTCATATGTATTCCACCCATATTCAATGGTGAAGGATCATCGTACAAATGAGGAAACAGGTAATGTAGGAGCGGTGATGGATGGAGATTTAGATCCATTCATTAATGCATACTTACGTTCAAAAATCGGGTAATGAAGGCCCCTCAGAGGCACAGTAAAATTGTGCTCCTGAGGGGGTTTTTTGGTTCTGCTAGATTAGCTACGGTTGGTCGTCCTATCAAAAAGGTGGATAATACGGAGTGTCTTGACTAATTTGCTTACGTTCATTCATGTAATGCTTATAAAGCATCGATGCATTGACAAATTGTTTGCTAATAGAAGCATATTGAACGGGCAGTTCAATTTGTCGATCGTTTTTCAGTGTGACGATACAGCCCATTTTACTCGGGACAATATTCGAAATGGCATGGAGCCCAATCCAAATATTGTGGATGGAGTTTGGTGAATAAGTCGGCAAAAAAATACACGGGTAACCATAATCAAAAGTAACAACGATGGGAAGTTTATGTTGATTGCCGAAGAAGCGTTTGGCGGAATGTTTTGCTGCCTCATAGGTTGTTCCTAGTGAAATACAAGATTTTCGTAATATATGCAATGGCTTCCGTGTAACGATCAGTTCATTATGCTTGTCGATTACTCGAGTGAAAATTTTAGAGTTGTACTGAATTGGTTCTAGTAAATAGGTGTTAAAAGACATTAAATATCCATTGACATAATTTGCTGGCATATATGTAGTGCCTCCTTTTCTATTTATTATTGAAGTGTAAAACACAAAATTAAATTCAGAAAATATAGATAAAAGGTAAAAACAATTGGTAGAACAAGCAATTGCTTAGAGAATTTGCATGAAATGGCATGAGATTAATAGTAAATCGAAGTGAATTTCAGTTCTTAAGCATTGCTTTTTAATTTCAATTTTCATATAATTTAGAAAAGGATCGAGGTGAGGTCGTTGGATAAATATTATCCGTATACAGATTTTCTAAAAGCCGTTGGTCAGTCAAAGAAAGTAAGTGAGGCAGAGAAATTATTAAACGAGATTTATTTAGATTTATTTATAAATCATATCCAGCGTATGTATCGTGAAGAGCAGCTCATGGTTCTGATAGATAGAGCACTCGATGAAAAAGATGAAAAGGCATTTCATCTATACGCAACCGAACTAAAAGCGTTACACCAAGTAACAAGTGAATAATATGACGAGCCCGCTCTCCGTTTAATGGAGGGCGGGATTTTTTTGCTACTTTCTTTGAAAGATTGGTGATTTGGGGTGGCTTGAACTCGTCGAAACCTCATATGGCTTGAGTGGATCTAGCGTTAAGCCGAGTGGAATCTTTAAGGGGCCGAGCGATTCTTCGGCGAACCCGAGCCGATGTTGCGTCAACCCGATCAGAAGTACGGCGAAGTGGAGCATATCTTCCGACAACCTGATCATATCTCCAGTCAACCCGAGCTTTCGCCTACTTATCTGATAGAATCTCCCAGGGCTTGAGGAATCTATCATCAAACGATTGAAATCTCCTCTAGGCTAATACATTTCCATGCGCCCATCTCGATTAGTTAACATTTGGAAAGGGTAATCTATTAACAGGAACGCCAAGTTTACAGATAGCACTTTAGTAGCTATAAGGAATTTCACTTTTTATTTCTTGGAATGGTCGAATGTATGGATAGGTTGTCATTATGCACTTCGGTACATATGTTCTATAGGTATCCATCTCATTGTAGCAAATGAAAAAATATTTACAAACATTCGTTCGTTAAATGTTCGAAATTTTAATAGTGCTATGCTAAAATATATGTATCAAATTGGTAGGAAAGGACGGGGACATGTGTGCAAACATTTGATTTACAAGCGCCATATACACCTGGTGGAGATCAGCCACAGGCAATTGCGGAATTAGTGGAGGGTGTACGTGCCGGTAAACGTCATCAAACATTGCTCGGTGCAACAGGCACAGGAAAAACGTTTACGATTTCTAATGTCATTAAACAGGTAAAAAAACCGACACTTATTATGGCACACAATAAAACTTTAGCGGGTCAATTATATAGTGAGTTTAAAGAGTTCTTCCCTAATAATGCCGTTGAATACTTTGTTAGCTACTATGATTACTTTCAGCCAGAGGCATATGTACCGCAGACGGATACTTATATCGAGAAAGATTCAAGCATTAATGATGAAATTGATAAGTTGCGTCACTCTGCAACATCTTCATTATTCGAGCGTGATGATGTCATTATTATTGCATCCGTGTCCTGTATATATGGTCTAGGTTCTCCAGAAGAATATCGTGAAATGGTCGTATCAGTGCGTACTGGAATGGAAATTGAACGTAATCAGTTGCTTCGAAAACTGGTCGATGTACAGTATGAGCGTAATGATGTGAGTTTTACACGAGGGACGTTTCGGGTACGTGGCGATGTAGTGGAAATATTCCCTGCATCTCGTGATGAGCATTGTATCCGCGTGGAGTTTTTTGGGGACGAGATCGATCGAATTCGCGAGGTGGATGCGTTAACTGGTGAAATACTAGCGGATCGTGATCATGTAGCTATTTTCCCAGCATCTCACTTCGTTACACGAGAAGAAAAAATGCTAAAGGCCATTGAAAATATTGAAAAAGAGTTGGAGGAGCGTTTAACTCTATTACGTGCAGAGGATAGATTATTGGAGGCACAGCGATTAGAGCAACGTACTCGCTATGATTTAGAAATGATGCGTGAAATGGGCTTTTGCTCAGGTATCGAAAACTACTCGCGTCATTTAACATTGCGTGAAGCGGGGGCAACTCCATATACGTTACTTGACTATTTCCCTGAGGATTTTTTACTTGTTGTCGATGAAAGTCACGTTACTTTACCACAAGTTCGAGGGATGTATAACGGTGACCAAGCACGTAAAGGTGTGCTAGTTGAGCATGGATTCCGTTTGCCATCAGCACTAGATAACCGCCCTTTACGTTTTGAAGAATTTGAGAAACATATACATCAAGCTATTTATGTATCAGCAACACCAGGCCCGTATGAGCTTGAGCATACTCCGGAAATGGCGCAGCAAATTATTCGTCCAACAGGGCTGCTTGATCCACAAATTGACGTACGTCCTATTGAAGGGCAAATTGATGATTTAATCGATGAAATTCAAGGTCGTATTGCCCGTAATGAACGAGTCCTAGTTACAACATTGACGAAAAAAATGTCAGAGGATTTATCGGCTTATTTGAAAGAAATGGGCTTAAAGGTGGAGTACTTGCATTCAGAAATTAAGACGCTAGAGCGAATTGAAATTATTCGCGAGCTGCGGAAAGGTACTTACGATGTTCTAATCGGCATTAACTTATTGCGAGAAGGGCTAGATATTCCTGAGGTTTCTCTTGTGGCGATTTTAGATGCTGACAAGGAAGGATTTTTACGTTCAGAGCGTTCATTAATACAAACGATTGGACGTGCTGCTCGTAATGCTAATGGTCATGTCATTATGTACGCAAATAATATGACGGATTCGATGAAAAAGGCGATTGAAGAAACAAAGCGCCGTCGAACACTGCAAATGGCGTATAACGAAGAGCATGGCATTACACCGAAAACGATTGTTAAGAAAATTCCTGATGTTATTCGTGCGACACAGGTTGCAGAGGAAGAAGAATCCTATGTAGCGAAGGCAACAAAAGGTAAGAAGCTGACGAAGGCGGAAAGAGATCAGTTACTTGCTACTCTAGAAGTTGAAATGAAGGAAGCAGCAAAAGCGCTAGATTTTGAACGTGCTGCTGAGCTGCGCGATACAATATTTGAATTGAAGGCAGAAGGGTGAATGGCTTGTGAAAAATACTGAAATAGTCGTGCAGGGCGCGCGAGCACATAATTTAAAAAATATCAATGTCACAATTCCACGTGATCAACTAGTAGTGTTAACCGGTTTATCTGGCTCAGGGAAATCATCATTAGCGTTTGATACGATTTATGCCGAAGGACAACGTCGTTATGTAGAATCTCTTTCAGCTTATGCTCGTCAATTCCTCGGACAAATGGACAAACCAGACGTCGATGCGATTGAGGGACTATCTCCTGCTATATCGATCGATCAAAAAACGACGAGCCGTAATCCCCGTTCTACAGTTGGTACAGTAACGGAAATCTATGATTATTTACGTTTGCTCTATGCACGTATCGGTAAGCCTATTTGTCCAAATCATGGCATTGAAATTACTTCCCAAACGATTGAGCAAATGGTCGATCGTTTATTAACCTACCCAGAAAGAACGAAAATGCAGCTGCTTGCCCCAATGGTATCAGGACGCAAAGGGACGCATGTGAAGTTACTGGAGGATTTAAAAAAGCAAGGCTTTGTTCGAGTGCGTATCGATGGCGAGCTACGTGATTTGGATGATGCGATTGATCTCGATAAAAACAAAAAGCATTCGATTGAAGTAGTCGTGGATCGTGTTGTGATGAAGGAAGGTATTGCTGCACGTCTTAGCGATTCTTTAGAGACAGCATTGCGTTTAGCAGATGGGCGCGTACTTGTCGATGTGATGGAACATGAGGAATTATTGTTCAGTGAGCATCATGCCTGTCCTTTATGTGGATTTTCTATCGGTGAGCTAGAGCCTCGCATGTTTTCATTTAACAGTCCATTTGGAGCTTGTCCAAGCTGTGATGGCTTAGGGTCAACACAAGAGGTAGATCTTGATTTGGTAGTACCAGATTGGGACCGTTCTTTATTAGAGCATGCTCTAGCACCGTGGGAACCAACAAGTTCACAATATTATCCACAGTTATTAAAGGCGGTATGTGATCATTATGATATTCCAATGGATGTACCTGTAAAGGATCTTCCGAAAGAAAAGATGGATAAAATTTTATATGGTTCTGGTAAAGATAAAATCCACTTCCATTATGAAAATGAGTTTGGCAATGTGCGAGATCAAATGATTGAATTTGAAGGTGTTGTGCGTAATGTGGAGCGTCGTTTTAAGGAGACCACTTCTGATTATGTGCGCGAACAAATGGAAAAATATATGGCACAGCAAGCATGTCCATCTTGTAAAGGTTATCGTTTAAAGCAGGAAACCTTAGCTGTGAAAATTGCAGAAAAGCATATTGGCGAAGTTACACAGTATTCGATTCAGGAAGCAGATACATTTTTCAAGGATCTGGATTTATCAGAAAAGGATATGAAAATTGCTCGACTTGTCTTACGCGAAATTGAAGAACGATTAGGCTTCCTCGTAAACGTAGGATTAGATTATTTAACATTAAGTCGAGCAGCAGGGACACTTTCAGGGGGAGAAGCTCAAAGAATTCGTCTTGCGACACAAATTGGCTCACGCTTAACAGGTGTCCTCTACATTTTAGATGAACCATCTATCGGCTTACATCAACGTGATAATGATCGCCTCATTAGTACATTGCAAAATATGCGTGATATTGGTAATACACTTATTGTTGTCGAGCACGATGAAGATACAATGCTAGCGGCGGATTATCTCATTGATGTTGGTCCTGGTGCAGGTGTACATGGTGGTCAAATTGTAGCGGCAGGGACACCACAGGAAGTAATGGAAAATGAAAAGTCTTTAACGGGGCAATATTTAAGTGGTAAGAAGTTTATTCCATTACCAATTGAGCGTCGTAAGCCAAATGGTCGTAAATTATCGATTAAAGGTGCCAAGGAAAATAATCTTCAAAATGTGAAGATTGATATACCTCTTGGCTTATTCGTTGCCGTCACAGGGGTTTCAGGGTCAGGTAAATCAACACTTATTAATGAAATTTTATATAAATCATTGGCTCAAAAGCTTAATCGTTCAAAGGTGAAGCCAGGTGAACATAAAGAAGTAACGGGAATTGATGAGCTTGAAAAGGTTATTGATATTGATCAATCACCAATCGGTCGTACACCTCGCTCTAATCCTGCTACTTATACAGGTGTATTTGATGATGTTCGAGATGTTTTCGCAGCCACAAATGAGTCGAAGGTACGAGGCTATAAAAAAGGTCGCTTTAGCTTCAATGTTAAGGGAGGTCGCTGCGAAGCTTGTCGTGGTGACGGTATTATAAAAATTGAAATGCATTTCCTACCAGACGTTTATGTGCCGTGTGAAGTCTGCCATGGGAAACGCTATAACCGTGAAACACTTGAAGTGAAATATAAAGATAAGAGTATTGCAGATATTTTAGATATGACGATTGAAAATGCAGTAGTATTCTTTGAAAATATTCCGAAAATCCAACGTAAGCTACAAACCATCGTGGATGTTGGATTAGGCTATATGAAATTAGGACAACCTGCTACAACCTTATCTGGCGGTGAGGCACAGCGTGTGAAATTAGCCTCTGAATTGCACCGTCGCTCAACAGGGAAATCATTCTATATTTTAGATGAGCCGACAACGGGCTTACATGCAGATGATATTGCACGTCTACTCGTTGTTTTACAGCGTCTTGTAGAAAATGGCGATTCGGTGTTAGTGATCGAGCATAATTTAGATGTCATCAAAACAGCAGACTACATTATCGATTTAGGGCCTGAAGGTGGCGACAAAGGTGGTACAATTGTTGCGACAGGTACACCAGAAGAAGTCGCTGAAGTAAGTGGCTCTTATACAGGGAAGTATTTAAAGCCAATATTGACACGAGATCGTATGCGTATGGAAGCTGTTTTAGAAAAGGCTTCTCAATAACTCTAAAAAGTTCGCAAGTTCCCTAAGAAGGGGATTTGCGAACTTTTTTACGTGCACCCGGCATGCGGATGTCGAAAAAAATTGAAAGTTGGTCGATAAAATTCAAAAGTTGGTCGATAAAAATTGAAAGTTGGTCGATAAAATTCAAAAGTTGGGTGATAAAACTCAAAAGTGTTCTGATAAAACTCAAACGTTGGATGACATTATGTTAAAACGAATGTGATGTGGATAAGTAGATTGTATTGGAGGCTGGATGCCCCTAGGAATGCATCCAGCCAGAACGGAATTCAACCCCATGCTATGGGAATAAGCCTAAAAAAGGCTCATCACAAAAAGTTGTGGATGACATTTTTTTTAATATATGCCCTGAATATTAGTTGATTGGAGTGGAGACTGGGCGACTCCTTGGGGATCAGCGATAGAGGAACGAAGGCTAAGAGCATCACATCCTGTGATAACGCCTTCGTGAC
>NZ_JBSSFD010000033.1:0-55399 GCF_054062295.1 Lysinibacillus sp. TE18511 | reverse complement strand
AAGCGAAGCGTCAGCGGCAAATGTTTTATCTGTGCGAAAGCGAAGCGACAGCAACAAAGCGCCCAGTCGGAACGGAAATCAACCACACGTTATGGGGATGAGCGAGCCTCTAATTGATAATAGGGGATAAAGATGGTTAATCATTACACCTGTTAAATAACCTAATTATCACTTTATATCTAAGTTTTCTTTTAGAAATTGTATAAAGGGGTGTTCAATTGTTTCATTTTTCCTCGTGCAAATAAATAAGCTTTGTTTAATATCAATTCCATCAATATAAATCCGAGCTAACTTTTGGCTTTCAATGCTATTTGTCACACTAAAAGAAGGGGCAAGCATAAAGCCATAACCTGCTTCAACAACCTTGATCGATTCATGTAAGCCTTGCATTTGTACGCCTACTTTAGGTAAAGGACAATCATTTGTGTAAAATATAGCTTCAAGTAAATCTAGCGTGGCGCTACCTTTCTCTCGATAAACGATTTCCTCTTTTGACAAAGTCTTCAGTGGTACCGTTTGGTTCGCCAGTTTATGCAATGGATGTGCGACAAAATAAAATTCTATGTCTACTATTTTTTCGAAGTTTAAATCCTCTCGTTCTAGATTGCCTTGAACCACAAATCCAAAGTCAGCTTGATAATTTAGTAATTGTTCTTCTACATTCTTAACATTTCCTAATGAAATAAAAAATTTTACGTTTGGCTTCATCAATTTATATTCCGCAATATACGGAGGCAAAACATAATTAATCGGAATATAGGATGAGGCAATCTGTATTTTTTCTTCTTTTGTTATAAATGTTTTTATTTTCTCAGTCATTTGCTCTTCTAAATAAAATAAGCGTTGACCTTGTTCGTAAATGTATTGTCCTTCTGTTGTAAGTTGGATACCACGCCCTTTATTTTTGATTAATTTTAGATTTAATTCTTTTTCTAAATTACGTATTTGAATTGTGACAGCAGGTTGACTTAAGCGTAGTTCATTTGCAGCTGCCGTAATACTTCCTAGCCTTGCTACACTAGTAAAAATTCGTAATGAATGTAAGTTCATAAAACACCTCTTTTATAAAAAAAAATTATGAATTCGCTAAAAATATTAAATTGTTTTATATGGATTATATCAGTATTTTTAAGGTAGAGGTGATTTTATGGGAGTTTTATTAAGTGAATGGATTTCAATAAATGGATTGCAACTATTTACTATTGGGGTAATTGCCGCAATTATAGGTGTTATGTTTGGTGCAGCTGGATTTATTTTATTACCTGCTATGTTATTAGTTGGAGTTCCAATACACACAACTGTTGCGATTAATAAATTTGCAACAGGCGTTTCATCTTTATCAAATGTTATAACATTTATGATAAAAAGAAATATTTCAATTCAAACCGTTATACCCCTTTTTATAATTTCTAGTTTTGGAGGTGTAATGGGTGCATTTTTTGCTACTCGCTTATCCGAGCAAATAATGAATGTTATCGCTTGTATCATACTTATTTTTGCCTTTTTCATTGTATTAAAGAGCAATAAATTGCTAGTAGCTGATGAAAAAGAAACGGAAGTACAGCCGACATCATTGGCTATTCCATTTCTTATTAGTATATATGATGGGGGTTTTGGACCAGGATCAGCATTGATGAATATAACGTATTATTTGAAAAAGCATTATCTTTATATAAAAGCAGTTGAGTTTACACGAATCATATCATTTTCAAGTTGTTCAGGAGCATTTGTCTTTTACTACTTTTTAGGCATTATGAATTGGGGAATTGCTATACCTGTAACGGTTGGCTCAATTTTCGGATCGTTTATTGGATTGAAAATTTTACCTTATATGAAAGGGAAATGGATTCAAACGCTTTTACCTATTATCTTGTTCTTGTTAATTGTACAAGTAGTTTCCGATTTGTTATTCTAGTAACTTTCAGGCATCTGAAGCCTTTATGCGCTTACCTGTTTTACCTAAAAACCTTAAACTATAGACCAAATCATCCATTCTAAAAATGATGTGAGTTGAAATTTCACATCATTTTTTTGTATAAAATTATTATAGGTTGTTAGGATGCTTATTGATTACCTCATCAATCTTTCTATTCATTTTTTTTGCTTCAGTTTGGTTATATAAATAAAATAGCAGCCAAGAAATAGTAAAAAGTAAAATACTGAAAAATAACATTAACAGAATCGTCCCTAGAGATGATGTTGGAATCCAATTTAAAAGTGACGCAACAACTGAAAATATTCCTATAGAAATGGTAAAATGGATAGCCGTTTGTTGTAAAAACGTTAAACGCTCTACTTTATAAATAGATGATGGTAATACACAAGCAATTCCTACAATAATTGAACCTAAAACCTGATGGATGAAATCAGCCATAATAGCTTCTAAAAAATTGTCTCCAAAAATCCAATAACCAAAAAGATTAATAACAACAAAAACTGTACATCCCATACTTATACCAAATCCTACATTCTTAATAAAATGCATCTATTTAAACCCCCAAACGCTTTTTAAATTGTTTTCGATAATTACGAGAAATTACTTCCTTAATGCCCAAAACTAGCTCAATTTCCATTGTTCCATTAAATGAAGCCTCAATATTTTTAATTTTTGATAGGTTTATAATTGCAGATTTAGAAATCCGTATAAAATTATTCCCCAATAGTTGCTCTAATTCATATAAAGGTTTACTTAAAATAAGACGATGATCATCCTCATCATATAAAGCTAATTCTCTTCCTTCAGTTCGAATAACAATAATTGAATTTGGATCAATGATATATGTTTTATTATTGGCTATTCCTGTTAAAATTTGCTCTTCATTCTCTTGTTGTAATAACGAAATAGCAGCTTGAATCGTTGGAGTAAGTTTAGCTGTACAAATTGTAATGTGTGGTTCTTCATACTCTGTATCAATTTTTATCTCTATTTTCAGAATTATCACCTCTCAAAAAATTATAGCATACCCAGTGTTTGGGAAAATGTAGGTTATTCTTTGAAAAAGGCATGTTACACAATCGTGGCAACATGTTACTCCAAACGCATTGTTTGCGTGCTTTTCATTCGATATATTGAGCTCAAAAAGGAGGTTGATTTATCGTATGGGGGCATTAACTACTTCAAAAGAAAGAATTAAAACAGGTTGGGTATTGACAATTATTGCGACTATTCTCACAGTCAGTATAATTTTTTGGTTTGTGAATAATCCTGTAGGTTTTATTGAACATGGAATTGGCTATAAGAGAGAATTAATTTCACATTTATATATTTGGATTTTTACACTTTTGATTGTAATAGGTTACATCGCCTATACCATCATTGCATTACCTTTCGTAAGAGCACATTTATTTACCTTTTCCTGGCTTAAAATAATCGGTATATGGGCTGCTATTGTGACTGGAATAGTTGAAGAAGTGCTTTTTAGACATTTACTTATGGAATATTTATTATCTATTGCATTTTCAGATCTATTGCAAATACTGATATCTGGATTACTATTTGGAATGGCTCACGGTGCATGGATACTTTTGAGAGGAGATTGGAAGATTGCACTACCTGTGATTATATGTACTACAATTTTAGGAAGTTTTCTCGCGATGTTATATATTATGGCTGGAAGAAGTACCTTTGCTCCAATCGTAGCTCATATTTTCATTAATTTAGTGATCGAGCCATGGTTAATGTTATCTGCCGTTTCTGGAAAATGGGATAGTAAAATAAAGTAATTGTTTGTGCAAGTACAAAGCCGATTCCGAACGCAATTATGCCGAGGTATAGATTGATATCTTTTTGTCTCGCGGAATTTTAAGCTACTGTTCAGAGAGGCTATAGAGATTGGTTGTATAGTAAGAAAAAGAAATAGGGTATATCAAAAGAAAACTCCTTTTGATATACCCTATTTGGTTGCTTATTCGATATTTGCGAATAGAGCAAGATCCTTCCGGTGACCAATCATTACTAATAAATCTTCCTTTTCAATAATCTGCTCAGGAGAGGGGGAAATGATAATGTCTCCTTCTCGAACAATGGCAATGACACTTACATTATATTTCGCGCGAAGGTCTAAATCTCGCAGATTTTGTCCAGCCATCTTTGAAGGAATCATAATTTCTTCTATACTGTATTCTTTTGATAATTCAATATAGTTTAGCATATTGGGGGAGAGAAGCTGATTGGCAACTCGCTCTCCCATATCTCTTTCAGGATAGATAATCCAGTCAGCCCCAACTTTATCTAAAACTTGCCCGTGTCTTTTTCCAAGAGCCTTTGCAATCACTTTTTTGATGCCAAGTTCTTTTAATAACGATACGGTTAAAATGCTCGATTGCATATCATTTCCTATTGCAACGATAACATAATCGAAATTGCCTATTCCTAAAGAGGTAAGAGCTTTTTCTTCTGTCGTGTCAGCGACTACTGCATGTGTCACATATAGTTCGGCATCTTCGACTCTTTCCTCATTAATGTCGATTCCTAAAACTTCCTGCCCAGCTTCATGTAATCTGCGAGCTACACTTGTTCCAAATCTACCTAGGCCAATTACAGCATATTGTTTAATAGACATTGCACTCTACACTCCTTTATCGTGATTACCCAATCATAATATTTCCCTTAGGATGACGGAATGCCTCAGATTTCCGTCGTTTTGTTATGGCAAAAGCAATTGTTAATGGACCTAATCTACCTGCAAACATTGTCAATATGATGACGAGTCGGCCACCAGGTGATAGCTCTGGAGTTAGACCCATTGAAAGTCCAACTGTAGCAAACGCAGAGGTTGCCTCAAATAAATACATCATAAAACTATGTCCTTGCTCGGTAATACTTAAGACAAACGTGACGAATATAACAATCATCATTCCACACATTGTGACTGTTAAAGCTTTTAATATTGTTTCGTTAACGATTCTACGTCTAAAGAGGACAACATCTTCTTTCCCTCTAATTTGTGACCACATCGTGGCAACTAAAAGCGCGAAGGTTGTAATTTTTATTCCGCCAGCAGTGGAACCAGAACCTGCACCAATGAACATCAGTAAGATGATTAAAAATAGTGTGGATTGTGTTAAGTCTCCTATAGGAAGGGTATTAGAACCAGCAGTCCTTGGGGTAACAGCTTGGTATAATGAACCAAGAAATTTGCCCCATTCAGACAATGGTCCAATGGTTTTGCTATTTCCATATTCAAATAAGAAAATTAAAAACGTCGAGCCAACTGTTAAAATAAGCGTTGTGGTTAATACAATTTTTGAATGCACGGAAAGGCGTTTTGTTTCCCGATATTCATATAGTTCATTTATGACGATAAACCCTAAGCCCCCAATTGTAATAAGAGCGCAAATAGTTAAAACGATAAACGGGTCGTCTACATATTCGGTCAACCCATTAAAGCCCCCCATTAAATCAAATCCAGCATTATTAAAATTCGAGATGGAATGGAAAAAACCATAATATATAGCTTTACCTACAGGCATATCGAACGAAAAACGGATAGATAAAATTAAACCACCTATTATTTCAATTACTGCAGTAAAAAGTAGTATCCGTCTAACCAATCTGACAAGACCAGCCATTGTAATATTATTGAAGGCCTCTTTTAATAAAAGTCTTTCTTTTAAGGAAATTTTTTTTCCTAATAGTAAAAATAATAATGTTGCAAACGTCATAAAGCCTAATCCACCAATTTGGATAAGAAATAAAATGACTAGTTCTCCAAATACTGAAAATGTATCGCCAGTATCCACAACAACCAAGCCAGTTACACAGGTTGCAGAAGTCGCCGTAAATAAGGCGTCTAAAAAAGAAAGTCCCTGACCATTCTCTGTCGAAATAGGAAGAGTTAACAAAAGCGTTCCAATCAGGATAATAGTTGCAAAGCCCAACACGAGTATTTTAGGAGGATTTAATTTATTTTTTACTGTTTTCATGTTAATCTCCTCAATGTTTGGATAAAGATTTTTAAAACCATCTAAAAAAAATATAAATTTACATAATAAAAAGACCAACTGTTTTTGTATGCTTCAAGATTATAAAGGAATAAAAAATAACCATACTCATAAAAGTGGTCTAACATGACCTCCTTCGCTGGAGCCGACGAAGTTAGCTGACGGGTAGAATGGCGAAAGAGTGTCTCATTCCTTCTGCTCATGCAGAATTAACCCCAAAATACTGGTTCCTCCGTTCCCAAAAATTATTGAGATTAGGCTGTAATGCAATTGAATGTGATTATTCTACGCCTATATTCTATTTTTTGTAAACCATAAATTTTTTGAAATACATATTGATCCCACATTAACGGGCACGATAACGCCCAGAGCAAACAAGGTGGGGTATAATCTGCCCTAATAATAAGCGGGGATAAAGATACCTCCAATGATGAAAAGATTCAATATATTGTGGTCAAAAAATCAACCTGAAATTCCTCAAGAAATAAAATTAAAAATTCACCATATTAATTCTTACACTTTCTATTGACCATTTTTAGACAATACGTTATAATTCTTTAGTACACAGCAGAAGGTTATTTGCCTATTTGTGTACTGACGTGTGTTCGGAGGGAGGGAAAGAGAGATGTCAAAAACTGTCGTTCGCAAAAACGAATCGCTTGAAGATGCTCTTCGCCGCTTCAAACGTACTGTATCAAAAAGTGGTACAATTCAAGAAGTTAGAAAGCGCGAGTTCTACGAAAAACCTAGCGTTAAACGTAAAAAGAAATCAGAAGCTGCACGTAAACGTAAGTGGTAATTTAATTTCCCATTAAAAATCCCTACGTTCATAACACGCAATTGTATGATTCACTGAGCAGACAAAAATATACCTGAAATTAATCATTTTTTGATTAATTTCGGGTATTTTACTTTGTGCTCAAATTTACGTACATATCGAAGAAGCCGAATGTGATCATTGCGATCCATTTGGCTTTTTATGTTACCGTTGATACATCGTTAACTATATCGATTAATAAAGTCCCGCAGATGTAAAATTCACTGTATAATAAAATTATTAGGATTTGTGAAACTTTTTACATGGTCAATCGTATATACAGAAGAGAAGCATGTTGGAAGGGAGGGAAAAAGATGCGAAGACGGAGGTTCCTCAGTTATTTATTAGTTATTTGGATGACTTTTTTGTTAGCGTTTCCATTAACGTCGGCTTTTGCAAGTAGCAAGGTCTACCACATACCTATTCATGATGAAGTAGAACGAGGGCTTCACGCATTTTTAGAACGAGCTTTTAAAGAGGCGGAAGAAAACGGTGCAAAAGCAATAATTCTAGACATTCATACGCCTGGAGGTTTCGTGAATGCAGCGAGTGATATTGCTATGCTTATGGATGCAACGGACATACGTACGATTGCGTATATTAACAAAGACGCGCATTCTGCAGGTGCCTTTTTAGCCTTACATGCGGATGAAATCTATATGGTGCCAAATGGAACAATCGGTGCGGCTGCGGTAATCGACTCAGCAGGGAATATGGCAGATTTAAAGGCTCATAGTGCGTGGCTTGCTCAAATGGAAGCAGCTGCGGAATCGTCAGATCGCAATCCAAAATATGCACGAGCAATGGCTGATGCATCCTTTGATTTACCAGAATTTCGAGCAGAAAAAGGGAAATTATTAACTTTATCTGCTTCAGAGGCAAAAGAAGTTGGTTATTCTGAAGAAACAGTTTCAAATTTCCAAGACCTTTTAGAAAAAACGCAATTAAAAGGTAGTGATGTCGTACAGATTGAACCTACTTTTTCAGAAAAAATTGCTCGTTTTATTACGAATCCAATAATAATACCAATATTGTTGTCGATTGCTAGTTTGGGGCTTGTCATGGAGCTGTTTTCGCCAGGATTTGGTGTTCCAGGTGTAATGGGATTGTCAGCTCTTGGATTATTTTTCTTCGGTCATATGGTAGCGGGCTTCGCTGGTTATGAAACATTACTTTTATTTATTGTAGGTTTAGCTCTTGTCATTGCGGAGTTTTTTGTCCCCGGAGGTATTGTTGGTGTTTTAGGTGGCGTGCTTATATTACTAAGTCTAATACTGGCAGGTGCAAACATGATGCAAATGATTTTAGCGATTTTCATTGCGCTTGTTGTAGCGATAATAGGAATGGTGATTCTGATGAAATTTTTCGGTAAAAAAATGCATGTTTTAAACAAGTTAGTCTTGTTGGATGCGACAACAACGGAAGAAGGCTATGTGTCTAACGTTAATCGCACAGAGTTGCTCGGAAAAGTGGGTAAAACAATTACACCACTCCGTCCGGCAGGTACAATGCTATTTGGTAGTGAACGTATTGACGTAGTATCAGAAGGTGGTTACGTTGATGCAGGGGAACATGTAGAAATTATTAAAGTAGAAGGCTCACGTATTGTTGTGAGACCAACAGAAAAAGAGATGGAGGAATAACAAATGGGTTTTGATTTGGCTTTAATAGGTCCAATTGCAGGGCTAGTCGTATTGTTTATTGTGATCGCAGTATTCTTTACCTTTGTACCAGTGGCACTGTGGATTTCTGCACTTGCAGCAGGCGTCCGTGTTAGTATTTTCACATTAATCGGGATGCGTTTACGTCGTGTAATCCCATCACGAATCGTGAACCCGTTAATTAAAGCACATAAAGCTGGATTACCTGTTACGATTAATCAACTTGAAAGTCACTATTTAGCAGGTGGTAATGTTGACCGAGTAGTCAATGCGTTAATCGCAGCTCATCGTGCAAATATCGAGTTAACATTTGAACGTTGTGCGGCAATTGATTTAGCAGGTCGTGATGTATTAGAAGCTGTACAAATGTCTGTTAACCCGAAAGTTATTGAAACACCATTTATTGCAGGTGTTGCTATGAACGGGATTGAAGTAAAAGCGAAGGCACGTATTACAGTGCGCGCAAACATTGAACGTTTAGTCGGTGGTGCTGGTGAAGAAACAGTTATTGCCCGTGTAGGTGAGGGGATTGTTTCTACAATTGGTAGCGCCACTAGTCATACGACAGTTCTTGAAAATCCTGATATGATTTCTCAAACTGTATTATCAAAAGGTCTAGATTCTGGGACAGCATTTGAAATCTTATCGATCGATATTGCAGACGTTGATATCGGCAAAAACATCGGTGCAGAATTACAAATTGAACAAGCGCAGGCAGATAAAAACATCGCCCAAGCGAAAGCAGAGGAACGTCGTGCAATGGCCGTAGCGAACGAGCAAGAAATGATTGCGCGTGTACAAGAGATGAAAGCAAAAGTAGTGGAAGCGGAAGCTGAGGTACCACAGGCAATGGCAGAGGCTCTACGTTCGGGTAATCTTGGTATTATGGATTACATGAACTACCGTAATATTCAAGCGGATACAGCTATGCGAGACTCCATTTCTAAAGTAAGCTCAGATAAGCCAGAAACCAATGACTCTAACGCATAGAAACGGAAAGGAGCGGTACTAATAAATGGAACAATTAATTATAGTTGCGATAATTGCCATAGTCAGCTCTATTTTCGGGAAATCCAAAAATAAGAAAGAACAAAAAACAATGCCGCCATTTAATAAAGATTCATATGTTGAGCCTCCAGTTGAGGAGGTTCAACAACAACGTCCTACTGCTAAAGCGCAAAGCTTTGAGGATTTTACACGTGAATTTTTAGGAGAGTGGAACAATGAACAGCCTAAAGTGGAAAAGTCGAAGAAAAATGTCAAAGAAACAGTGAAAGAGGAAATGCCAAGTTATATTGCACCACCGTTAATCCCAACTGAGACAATTAGCCGTACCACGAAAAGAGAAAGTATTGGTCGTTTGGCAGCTGGGAAAAAAGAGGTGGAAGTAGCTGGATCAAAGTCGGCTTTTCAATTACCAAATTCAAAAAAATCATTCATGCAGGCTGTTGTAATGGCAGAAGTTTTAGGTCCACCGAAAGCAAAAAGAAAATAATCAGCATGTCCTCCTTTTTCGATGCATATATTGCCGAAGAAGGAGGCATTTTTTATGAGAAAACTATTTCAATTAACGCCACTACTTGAATTATTCCAATATGAAACATTAAAAATCATTGGCCCATACCGTTTCTTACATGCTGATGCTTCGTCATGCTCTTTTATCTATGCAGACTATCATATTACTGTGCGTGGAAAATCAGTAGAAATTAATGCTCTTAAAGAAGAAATGCTTCATCTTTCTGTAGAGGATTTGCAGGAGCTTCATATGAAAATGACAAAGGATATGGGTGTGAACGATAATGTGGAATAATCGACCAATTATCATACGTATAAAGCGCCACGAAAATGTTCATCCTTTTATTCAAGCATTGCACGCACAACATGTACCATTAAAGCGTGTTGTCTTCCGTGAGCAAGAGGTTGCTTTTGAAACAACTATGCACTATCTACCCAAAATTCGTCGTGTACGCAGTCAATATCGACTTAAAATGGCTGTCTATTATGCTGATGAGCTTCAAGTTTTTCGGGCACAGCTTTGGACCTTGCTTGGCCTAGCGATGATGATATTAATTCCATTACTATGTGCACAGGTTATTTGGCGTGTCGACATAGAAGCGGCATCTCCAGAGTTAGAGCAACGTCTAGGCAAGACCTTTCAAAATACATTTCAATTAGAAACGCCCATGACTAAAAAAGTCTTACCTTCAGACGCTGTCATTCGTCAGAAGCTTTTAGAAGAGCATCGAGATCTTTCATGGGTGCATATTGAAAAGTATGGCGGACGTGTAATTTTACGACCTCAGGAGTCCCCGAAACAAACTAAACAAACGAATGAAAAACTTGCGACGCATTTAGTGGCAACAAAAAGTGGTGTGATTACTCACTTTAATATTCAAAATGGTGAACGTAAAATTTCAGTGAATGATACGGCATACGAAGGTGATACGCTCGTAAGCGGAGTAATTGAAAGTGGTGAAGACGATGTTTTTGTTGGGGCAAAGGGAGAGGTTTACGCTGATTATTGGCTTGAATGTTCGTTTAAAATCCCAACAAAGCTCACGATGGAAACGCTACAACAGAAGCGGTGGCGTGTATTAGTGAAAGGCATTCATAAAGAAAAAGTTGACTATGTGCAAAAGAAAGATCTACCTAATTGGCTCGATCCATATATTTCGATTGTTGAGGAACAGTACACTAAAAAAATGCAAGTAGAGCTTGATGAATCCAAAATAGATTCATTGCTCATACCATTACTACATGAAAAGGTGCTGCGTTCATTACCTACGAAAACGGTTATAAAAAAAGAAAACCTTTTACAGGTAAAGTGGGGGAATGGTACAGTTGAAGGGAAAGTTCTATTTTTAGTCAATGAAAACATTGCCAGTCCAATACAAGGCCTACAAGGAGAATGATTATGTCAGAACATTTAACTGTATTACAAGTGGATAATCCAAACGAGGCAGTCATGCTGCTCGGAATTTCCGATGCCAATATGAAGTTAATCGAAGAGGCTCTACATGTCCACATTATTACGCGTGGTGAACAAATTCAGCTTGCTGGTGAAGAAGATGCGAAGGAACAAGCGACATTCCTTTTACATGCTCTTTTGAAGGTCATTCGCAAAGGAATTAATATTGATCAACGTGATGTTGCAACAGCTATTGAAATGACACAAAAAGGAACAATCGAATATTTTGCAGAACTATATGATGAAGAAATAGCACGCACGACGAAAGGGAAGCCTATCCGTGCAAAAACAATCGGTCAACGAGAATACATACAAGCGATCCGTCATAAAGACGTTGTTTTTGGTATCGGTCCAGCTGGTACTGGGAAAACGTATTTAGCGGTAGTCATGGCAACACAGGCGCTAAAAAATGGGCACGTTAAGCGTATTATTTTAACACGCCCTGCAGTAGAAGCAGGGGAATCTTTAGGCTTTCTTCCAGGTGATTTGAAGGAAAAGGTAGATCCGTATTTACGCCCTCTTTATGACGCTCTAAACGATATTTACGGGACAGAACAAACTCAACGACTTATTGAACGAGGCACAATCGAAATTGCACCTTTAGCGTATATGCGAGGTCGTACGCTAGACGATGCTTTTGTCATTTTAGATGAAGCCCAAAATACGACGCATCAACAAATGAAGATGTTTTTAACGCGACTAGGCTTTGGCTCAAAAATGGTCATTACGGGCGATAAAACACAAATCGACTTACCTAAAAATACAGAATCGGGATTAATTGTTGCAGAGCGAACACTAAAATATGTAAAGTCTATAAATTTCCAAATTTTAGAACAAGGCGATGTAGTACGTCATCCAATCGTAGCCAAAATCATCAAAGCCTACGAAGAACAGCAACTTTAATATGACCGCTAAAGCGGTCATATTAAAGTCTGCACCGAAAGCGAAGCGACAGGTGCAACGAATTAAAGTCTGTACCGAAAGCGAAGCGACAGGTGCAACAACGTTTAATATCAATATCGATTTAACATGAAATTGGTTGTAAAATGGCTCATAACCAAAAGTTGTGGATGACATTTTTAAAAATATATGCACTGTATATTAGTTGATTGGAGTGGAGGCTGGGCGACTCCTTGGGGATCAGCGTCACAGATGAGACCCTGGAGCGAGCAACGCGAGTGAAGCGGCTCATCGGACGCCCCCAGGAAAGCGCCCAGTCGGAACGGAAATCAACCACACGTTATGGTGAAGGACCTTTAAAATGGAAAAAAATGTGACAGCTATACAATTTGTATAGCTGTTTTTTTACTTTCTTATACATTTTTCGGGAAAAATGTTTTTTGAATTGGTATGATAGTAGGTAGATAGAGGAGGTGCCAGATGGAGAAACAATTACAAAAATTCATAAAACTTATTGGTTTCCGCTACTTTTTAATTGTCGTTCTCATCTTAACAGGAGCCCTACAATTTGTTTTTATGTATGGCAATGTTAAAGGTGTTACATATGATTTTAAACCTTTACAACTAGCGCCTGAAACAGTTCGATCTACTAAAACGATTGAAGATACTTATAAAACCCAACAGGAGCGAGAAAAAGCAGCAAGCGCTGTAGAACCAGTTTATGAATTTTCCGAGGATGTCGCCGAGCAGCGAGCCGCGATTGTAACTTCTTTATTTGACTATGTTCTTGAAGTAAAGGAGGATGTTGCGAGCAAAAAAGAACCTGTTCCGATTGGCGATCAAGTGGCGCAACTCCGAAAAAAATTTGAATCCATTGATTCAGATCAAATGCCCATTATTTTTACTGATTCACAGCTAGAAGGTTTGTTAATACAAAGTGAAGAAGATTTAAAAAGAACAAGTACGCAACTATCAAAACTCGTGAAGGAATATTTACAAAAATCCATTCGTTCAGAAAATTTGTTTGCGGCTCAAAATGATTTTGAAACAAAAATTCGCGGACAACGAGGCTATCCAGATAAAATATTTAATACGGTAGTTTTAATTGGACGTACAAGTATTATCGAAAACGAAACGATTAACGATGAACAAACGAAAATTCGAAAAGAGCAGGCAAAGGAATCGGTTGAACCCACTCGAATTCTTCAAGGTCAAGTCATCGTACAGGAAGGTCAAATTATTGATAATGAGGCGTTTCGTCAATTAGAGCTTCTAGGTATGGTGAGTAATAAAGTATCGATGAAGCCGATTGCAGGTCTCATCATTTTAATACTTTTACAAATGGTGTTCATATTTATTTTATTTGAACGTTCGGTTGAGGATGAAAACAAGAAACGTAAAGCTTTATTGGTGACAGTAATTGTTTATAGTTTATCCATCCTGCTGATGAAATTTATTAGCCTGGTCGCAGGGGGCTTCGATGTTACTGTTGCATTCCTTTTCCCAACAGCGTTGGCAACGATGCTTGTACGGCTATTAGTGGATGATCGTGCTGCAGTTCTTATTACAGTAATGACAGCGGCATCTGCTGGTGTTATTTTTCAAGAGGGTTATTCATCTGTCATGCAGATGGAAATTACACTGTATATAATTTTTGGAGGCTTTGCGAGCTTATTCTTTTTAAGTAGTGTGGAAAAGCGATCGCATATTCTACATGCAGTTGGGGTCATAGGGTTAGTAAATATGTCGTTTATCGCATTTTATTTACTGATGACACAATCTTCCTATGGTTTGTCAGAGTGGCTGTTTTACTTTATCGCTGCATTAGTATCGGCCCTTCTATCAGGGGCTCTTACAATGGGTCTCTTACCATTCTTTGAATCAGCATTTAGTTTGTTGTCGTCGTTGCGTTTAATTGAACTTTCTAACCCAAACCATCCATTGCTGAAAAAATTACTAATGGAGTCTCCGGGAACATATCATCATAGTGTAATGGTGGCGAACTTAGCAGAGGCAGCATGTGAGGAAATTGGAGCAGATGGATTACTGGCGCGTGTAGGATGCTATTATCATGATATTGGCAAAACGAAACGCCCTGCCTTTTTCATCGAGAATCAGATGTCTGGTATAAATCCGCATGATTCATTGTCCCCGGAAACAAGTGCGGAAATTATAATCGCACATACAACTGATGGGGCTGAAATGCTAAATCGTTATAAGATGCCACAGGAAATTATTGATATTGCCTTGCAACATCATGGGACTAGTCTGTTGAAATACTTCTACTTTAAAGCGAAGGAAGAAGGAAAATGTATAGATGAAACAAAGTACAGATATCCAGGACCAAAACCACAAACAAAGGAAGCGGCAGTTATTAGTGTTGCTGACAGTGTGGAGGCAGCAGTTCGATCGATGAAAGAACCGAATGCAGAGAAAATTCAAAAGTTGGTACGCTCAATTATTGATGATCGAGTACAAGACAATCAGTTTGATGAATGCGATATTTCAATAAAAGAGTTAAAATGTATAGAGCGAGTACTTTGTGGAACGTTGAATGGAATTTTCCACTCACGTATTGAATACCCAAAGGCAGATAAGTAGGAGGATCTATGATTTTAACAATTGATTTTACAGATGAAACAAATGAAGTAGCTGCAGAGCATATGGAGCTTGTTGAAAAGCTTTTACAGCATGCTGCGAAAGTAGAGAATATTGAGCCGGAAACAGAAGTGTCAGTGACGTTTGTGACAAATGAAGCGATTCAAGAAATAAACCGAGAATATCGTGATAAGGACCAACCTACAGATGTTATCTCGTTTGCCTTGGAGGAATTAGGCGAGGGAGAAATGGAAGTAACATTCGAAGGAATGCCCCGCATTTTAGGCGATATTATTATTTCAACGGATCGCACGAAAGAACAAGCGGATGAATACGGCCATACTTTTGAACGAGAATTAGGTTTTTTAGCGGTGCATGGTTTTTTACATCTACTTGGTTACGATCATATGGTACCAGAAGATGAAAAGGTTATGTTCGGTAAGCAGGATGAAATTTTACAATCTTTTGGCTTAGGGCGAGATTAAATGAATGTTCGCAAATATATCCGGTCTTTTGGTTATGCCTTTGAAGGTATCGTTACAGCCTGTAAAGAGCAAAACTTTAAGTCTCACTTGCTAAGTGCAGGAATTGTTTTAATTGCTGGCTATTTTACAGGTTTATCACGTGTGGAATGGTATATAGTGCTAATATTAATAGCACTAATGTTTGCACTTGAAATAGTTAATACTGCTATTGAACGAGTAGTGGATCTAGCTTCACCAAAAAAGCACCCACTCGCTAAGCAGGCGAAAGATCTTGCAGCGGGCGCAGTGCTTGTATTTGCGATATTCAGTGCTATAATCGGATTACTCATCTTTATACCGAAATGGTTTTGACATTACTAAAAATATTAATCGGTCATGAAGTAGTAGCAATTGTGCTAGAGAATTTATGATGTCTTAGACTCATCACCAAAAGTTTGGTATGACATTTGTTAAAATGTATACCATTTATATAAGTTGATAGGCGTGGAGGCTAGGCGACTCCTTGGGGATTAGCGATAGAGGAACGAAGGCTAAGAGCATCACGTCCTGTGATAAAGCCTTCGTGACCAACATCCTTTTGGCCCAAGAGGCTCATCGGACGCCCCAAGGAAACGCACAGCTGGAACGGAAATCAACCCACATTATGGTGATGAGCTATTTATTATTTAGAGGTGAACATTAATGACAATTGAAATGCATGCATTACTAGAAGAATCAAAAAAAGCGCGTGAAAAGGCTTATGTACCTTATTCAAAATTTAAAGTCGGTGCGGCGCTTTTAACGAAAAATGGCGAGGTTATTCATGGCTGTAATATTGAAAATGCTGGCTATAGTATGACCAATTGTGCAGAACGTACAGCATTTTTCAAGGCTGTGTCAGAAGGTATTTATGACTTTGAGGCAATTGCTATTGTAGCTGATACGGAAGGACCTTGTGCGCCATGCGGAGCTTGTCGTCAAGTGATGATGGAATTTTGTGCGCCATCAATGCCTGTATATTTAACAAATTTAAAAGGTGATGTCACGGTAACGTCTGTAGGCGAATTACTACCGTTTGCATTTACAACGGAGGATTTAGAGAATGCTGGAAACTAACAATGGCTACAAGTCAGGCTTTATCTCCATAATCGGTCGACCGAATGTAGGGAAATCAACATTTTTAAACCGTGTCATTGGTCAGAAAATCGCGATTATGAGTGATAAACCACAAACAACACGAAATAAAGTACAAGGTGTACTTACAACAAATGATAGCCAAATGATTTTTATTGATACACCAGGAATCCACAAGCCGAAACATAAGCTAGGGGATTTTATGCTCAAGGTTTCCAAAAATACATTGCGTGAAGTGGATATTATTATGTTCATGGTCAATGCAGAGCAGAAGCTTGGAAAGGGTGACGAATTCATCCTTGAAATGTTGGCGGGTAATCCAACCCCTGTATTCCTTGTCATCAATAAAATCGACCAAATTCATCCTGACGAATTAATCGGGATCATTGAAAGCTACAAAGAGCGTTATGATTTTGCGGAAATAGTGCCTATTTCAGCTTTACAAGGGAATAACGTAGAAAATTTATTGGAGACAGTAACGAAATACTTACCGGAAGGTCCGCAATATTATCCAGCAGACCAGGTAACGGATCATCCTGAGCGATTTATTATTTCAGAGTTGATTCGTGAAAAAGTGTTACATTTAACGCGTGAAGAAATCCCACATTCCATCGCTGTTGTCATTGATAAAATTCGCCGAGATGAAGAAAATGAAGGTAAAATTCGTGTAGCAGCGACAATTATGGTGGAAAGAGATTCTCAAAAAGGGATTGTAATTGGTAAACGCGGGGCGCTATTAAAAGAAGTGGGGATACGTGCACGAAAAGATATTGAAATGCTTCTTGGTTCAAAAGTGTATTTAGAACTTTGGGTAAAAGTGCAGAAGGATTGGCGAAATAAATCAACACATTTACGCGACTTCGGTTTCCGTGATGATGAATATTAATAGATCCTGTTGTGAAATTGTGAAATAATTCCACGGCATTACTATGTATGTCTAAAATTTGAATGGAGCTGTCCAAAAGTCTTTTGGAGAGCTCTATTTTCATGCGAAGCTTGTAGAAAGGAGGAGGGCTATTGCTTTATAAATGGGAAGGGATTGTTCTAAAGGTACGTGCCTATGGAGAATCAAATAAAATTGTCACATTACTAACAAGAGAAGCCGGGAAGGTTGCCACGATGGCTCGAGGTGCCAAGAAGCCTTCTAGTAGGTTAGCATCTGTGACACAGCCATTTACGTATGGCATGTTTATGGTGCAGCATCATACGGGTATGGGGACAATGCAACAAGGTGAGCATCTTAATTCAATGCGCCATATTCGTGAGGATATAATGGCAACGGCATATGCAAGTTATATAATGGAACTTGTCGAGCGTGTAGTAGAAGAAGGAAAAGCTGAGCCATTTGCATTCGATGTGCTCCTACAAGCATTACAAGCAATTGAGGAAGGCTATGACCCTGAGGCTATTACATTATTCGTAGAATGGAAAATGCTACCCTATACAGGTGTGCAGCCTATCTTACATACGTGTGCTGCTTGTGGTTCCGTTGATGGTGAATTTGCATTCTCCTTTGCACAGGGAGGCTTTTTATGTCATCGCTGCTATCATCATGATCCTTATATCATTCGATTAACACCGACCCAGCTTAAGCTTATTCGAATGTTTTATACTGTACCGATTGACCAGATTGGGAAATTAGAATTAAAAAAAGAAACAAAGTATTTTATAAAAAAAATAATTTCAACAATTTATGAGGAGCAAACAGGAATTCGTTTTAAGACTAAAAAATTTATCGAGCAGCTTGAAAGAACGCCCGAATTAAACCTAAGAACAAGTGCCGATCAAGAAAAAACGCCAGAAGACCAATAATATTGATCTTCTGGCATTTTACTTTAAATTTCTTCTTGATCATCCATGAATTCGTAATAAGTAGCCCATTTATTAGCGATTTTTAGAAATTCAATATATAAATAAGCAGTTTCACCATTTTTACCTGTAATATGTAAAATAGAAGTGCCTTCTGCTAGTGGTGTAACATTTACTTTGTTTTCCTTTATCGAAGCTTTCACAGTCGCTGGCTCATAATTTAACTTTTCTAAAGCAACACTTGTTGGCTCGAACGATAGATCATCACTAGAAAACGCTAACTCATCTGTAATCTGATACATATCAATACTGCGCACGAAATCATACGTATCGACATCTGCAGCCATCATTTGTTGTTGTGTACCATTGGAGAATGTCAGCATATATTGCCCGTTTTTATAGATAGAAAGTGTAGCTGTATTATTAGTTGATTTAAAACTAAATAATTCAGGAGATAGGGCTTGACCATCTGCTGTTTGAATACTAACCTCTGTAGGGATAAATTTCAAATCAGTTTCCAATAAGTTGAGCGGTAAGTCTTCTACGTGATCCGCTTCATTCACTTCTTGAAGTGTTGTTTGTAGCTTTCCATCTACATTTTTCACATGAACTACATAAAAGATATCCGTAAATTCTTCAGTTTCTTCGTTAAAGCCCGAAATCACTAATTTTCCTGTGCCTTCTTTTAATGGTTTAAAGGTGATAGATTCCGTCATATCTTCTTCTTCGTCCCATGTGAAAATATCTTCAGCTGGGTTAATACCGCCATATGAAGCAAAGATATAGTCCTGATTGAATTGACTAGCGTAAACAGTAACATTGCCTTGAACATTTTCTGCGCGTACAACGAAAGACGCTAATTGCGAGCGCTTTACATTGCTTTGAGGTCCAAAGGTAGTAGGGGTTGTACCTTTTGTTATGCTGTTGGCAAATAGTGTTTTTATATATGGTTCGTATTCACTGCCCGCTTTAACATCGTTGAAAGGAATGTCAATATCGTTTGTAATCGTTAAATTAAAGCCTTTCACAATCATTTTTGACATTTGTCCACGAGTAATATTTTTTGTTGGGTTGAAATAGCCATTTGAGCCACTAATAATGCCTGCATTTGCTAAGGCTGCGATTGCACCATAATTCTCATCGCCAGGTTTTACATCCTTAAAATTAGGATTTTTCACATGAACCGTATCGAGCTTTAAAATACCGGCCAAAATTTTTGCCGCTTGTGTACGAGTAATTGGGTTCGCGGGTTTAAATGTGCCATCTGGGTAGCCTGAAATAATGCCACGTTCGGCTAAGTTAATAATAGCCTTGCCTTCCTCTGTTGACGCATTTACATCGGGGAATACCGATGCAGCATGTGCCGAGGGTGTAATGACAATAGCACTTGTTGCTAATGCCGAGGCCATTGCGATTTGATAAAAACGATTAGTCTTCAAATTATTTCCTCCAAAGTAATCAAAATATTTTATAGTGTTGCCTTTTGCTAGAGTCCTCCCACAATTTCAATCTTCAGGATGATGACTCTTCACCAAAATATGTACTTGCCTGCACTTTTTATTGCAGGAGGGCGCTCTCTGCGGGTATGGTCTAAGCATCCTTGTCATGCATAATTCACGCCTGTAGTGTCTCAAAAACAGGAGTACTCGTCTCCCTCTGCTTCATATGTACAAGCTTTTAGTATTGATCCCGGGAGATTGAATCTTAATAGATTGGGATTGTAGTGAATTGTTGTTATTTAAAGATTAACTATAATACTTTATTTATATCAAAATGATGAAGGGGATAATAGAGGGAATTTTATCCTGAAAAACTATTGAATGTATGTAAAAAAATGGCTATAACTGTAATGTGGAGTTGATCTCTGTTTCGACTGGGTATCCATTGAGTCGCTTGGAGCAAAAGTATTGAAAGCTGAGCGTCATGCATATAAAAAGGAGTCGCTGATTATGCGACTCCTTCTTTATATACGTCTTAAATTAGAATTGAAGGTGTTTTTCAATGTATGCTTTAACATCTGTAATTGGCATACGAACTTGAGACATTGAATCGCGATGACGCACTGTTACTTGACCATCTTCTTGTGAGTCGAAGTCGTAAGTAATACAGAATGGTGTTCCGATTTCATCTTGTCGACGATAACGTTTACCGATTGATTGTGACTCGTCAAAGTCAACTGGGAATGCTTTGCGAAGCTCTGCCCAAACATTAGTCGCTTCATCCGAAAGCTTTTTAGAAAGTGGTAAGACTGCAGCTTTAAATGGTGCTAGAGCAGGGTGGAAGCGTAAAACTGTACGCTTATCATCGCCTTCAAGCTCTTCTTCATCATAAGCATCGCATAGGAATGCTAATGTTACACGGTCTGCACCTAAAGAAGGCTCGATACAATATGGAACATAGCGTTCGTTTGTAACTGGGTCGATGTAAGTAAAATCTTCACCAGAATGCTCCATATGTTGTTTTAGATCGTAATCTGTACGATCCGCTACGCCCCAAAGTTCGCCCCAGCCGAATGGGAATTTAAATTCGATATCAGTTGTAGCATTTGAGTAGTGAGACAATTCATCTTCTTCATGATCGCGAAGACGCATAGACTCTTCTTTCATGCCTAAGTTTAACAACCAGTTTTTACAAAATTCTCTCCAGTATGCGTGCCATTCAAGATCTTCACCTGGCTTGCAGAAAAACTCAAGCTCCATTTGTTCGAATTCACGTGTGCGGAATGTGAAGTTACCTGGTGTAATTTCATTACGGAATGATTTACCAATTTGTGCAATACCAAATGGTGTACGTTTACGCATAGAACGTTGAACGTTTTTAAAGTTTACGAAGATACCTTGTGCTGTTTCTGGGCGTAAATAAATTTCGTTAGTAGAAGATTCTGTTACACCTTGGAATGTCTTGAACATTAAATTGAATTGACGGATATCTGTGAAATCAGCCTTACCGCAATCTGGGCATACTACGTCATACTTAACCATCGTTTCTTTCATTTGGTCAAATGTCATACCATCGACAATAATTTCATCGCCTTTTGCTAGTGCAGCGTCTTCGATGATTTTATCAGCACGATGGCGCGCTTTACATGCCTTACAATCAATCATTGGGTCATTAAAGTTACCAACGTGACCAGAAGCCACCCAAGCTTTTGGATTCATTAAAATTGCGGCGTCTAGCCCAACGTTGTGCTCCGACTCTTGAACAAATTTTTGCCACCATGCTTTTTTAACATTGTTTTTTAATTCAACACCTAGTGGACCGTAATCCCATGTGTTTGCTAAGCCTCCGTAGATTTCAGAACCAGGGAAGACAAAGCCGCGATGCTTCGCTAATGATACGATTGTTTCCATTGATTTGTTAGCCATAAAAAATAGCCTCCTTCATAGTTTTCACAGAGTGAACAGTAATTTTGTTTTAGCGAATTTATAAAACTGATCGACAAATTCGCCAAAGATATTTTCAATTTAGTAAGAACTAAATTAAAAATAGCACCCGTCTCCGGGCACATTAAATGCCCAGGGACGAGTGCTATAACCCGCGGTTCCACCCTGATTGTTTTAAACGTGATGTTTAAAACCTCTTTTCAAAAAGTTAGCTCAAGGAGTGCCTTTTCTCTGTTACTATGTAGACTTTCACCATCTTCTACTCGCTTTAAAATGGAACAGATACTCTTTTCCTATCATCGCCTGTATAACGCAAATCGCTCGAAAATACATTTAGAGCAAGCGTATGTGTCAATATTGTAGCATGTAGTTCTTTTCTTCGCAATAATTATTAAAATAGTATATAATAATTGAGCATAAGTATAACACTATTAGATTTGAGGCGGTGAGTCCAATCGAACTCAATAAACGTCAGGAAGACATTTTACAAATTGTGAAAGAAAACGGCCCAATCACAGGCGAACATATTGCAGAACGTCTTAGTCTGACAAGAGCGACTTTAAGACCAGATTTAGCTATACTCACAATGGCAGGCTTTTTAGATGCTAGACCTCGTGTTGGCTATTTCTATTCAGGTAAAAAAACATCCGTTACATTGACGGATAGTATTAACAATTTAAAGGTGAAAGATTTTCATTCGGGACCGGTTGTAGTACCAGAAACAATGACTGTATATGATGCGATTTGCTTCATGTTTTCTGAGGATGTTGGAACACTCTTTGTCGTGGATAAGAATGAGTTTTTGACAGGAGTACTTTCTCGCAAGGATTTACTACGTACAAGTATTGGTACTCAGGATTTAAATAAAATCCCTGTACATATCATTATGACACGCATGCCAAATATTTCGTATTGTGAGAGATCAGATTCTTTAGTTGTCGCAGCGAATAAACTAATTGAACGAGAAGTTGATTCGTTACCAGTAGTAGAGACGCAGGAAGGCGGATTGACAATCGTCGGTCGTCTTACAAAAACGACGATTACACGAGCTTTCTTATCGCTTGTACAGAATGTCTAAATATTTGAAGGAGAACAGCATGAAAAGACTACGTGTTTTTGTTATATCTGATTCAGTCGGTGAAACTGGTGATCAAGTAGCGAAAGCAGTTATTAGCCAGTTTCGACCTGGTTTGGAAAACACGGTGATTCGGCGTTTTCCTCATATTCAGTCAGAGGAGCTCATCCGAAAAATTGTTTGCCTTGCAGCGAAACAGCAGGCATTTATTGTGTACACGCTTGTTCGACAGGAGATGCGATCGTTATTACATGAACTGTGTGAACAAGAAAAAGTATATGCAATCGATATTTTAGGACCTGCTTTAAAAACAATGGCAACATTTATGGAAGAGATCCCATTAGAAGCACCAGGAATCGTTCATAAGCTAGATGATGATTACTTTAAAAAAATTGAGGCTATTGAGTTTGCAGTAAAATATGATGATGGAAGAGATCCACGTGGTCTATTGCAGGCTGATATTGTACTTGTTGGTGTTTCACGTACCTCTAAAACACCATTATCACAATACTTAGCACATAAACGCTATAAGGTGGCGAATGTCCCTTTAGTACCAGAAGTGGAGCCACCTGAAGAACTATTTAAGATTGATCCAAAAAAATGTTTTGGTTTAATTATTTCTCCTGATAAATTAAACTCAATTAGAAAAGAAAGATTAATGACTCTTGGATTGAATGATGATGCTATCTACGCGCAACATAAGCGTATATTAGAAGAAATTCAGCATTTTGAAAAAATTGTCGGTAAAATTGGTTGTAAAGTTATTGATGTGACAAATAAGGCTGTAGAAGAAACAGCAAATGTCATTATAGAGCATATCTCGACCTGTAAATAAGAAACGAATTTCGATAAACCACCTCGGTTGTAAGAGGCGGTTTTTTTGAGTAGGTTTTGAAAATAGTATAGATAAAAACTAATTTTTGTTTTATAATAATAAAATTGTGGTAAAAATATTTCTAAAGAGAAAAATCCTATTTTTTTGTCGAGAAATAAAGGATTTTTAAATCGGATAGCGAATTGTGTTTTAGAACGTAATTTAAAGATGGTGATGATTTGGCAGGGAAAATTCCAGAAGAAGTGATTGAACAGATTCGTACACAATCGGATATTGTTGATGTCATAAGCGAATATATGCAGCTTACAAAGCGTGGACGTAATTGGTTTGGTCTCTGTCCATTTCATGGAGAGCAAACGCCATCTTTTTCTGTGTCAACAGACAAACAAATTTTTCATTGCTTTGGTTGTGGTGCAGGTGGTAACGCTATTACTTTTGTCATGGATATAGAAGGTGTTTCTTTTCCTGACGCAGTTGTGAAACTTGGTGAACGTGTTGGCATAGAATTAGATGTTGGGCCTAGTTTACCTGAAGTAACGAAAAAGGTATCTAAAGCAGAAGAAAGGATGAAAGAAGCACACGCTTTTGCAGCAGATTTTTTTCATCATTTACTGTTAAATACGGAAGATGGTGAAGAACCTTTAAATTATTTGCTAGAAAGAGGATTTACAAGGGAACTTATAGAATCTAATAGCATTGGATGGTCTCTTCCAAGCTTTGATGCATTAACAATATTGCTTGAAAGAAAAGGTTATAACTTACAAGAAATCGCAGAAAGTGGTTTAATCATCAAGCGCGAAGGGGAAGAACGCTATTTTGACCGTTTTAGAGGGCGTATTATGTTTCCTATTCGTGATGAGAACGGTAAGATTATTGCATTCTCAGGACGAATCCTTTCTTCAACTGGTGAAGAGGCAAAATATTTAAATAGTCCAGAATCACCAATATTTCAAAAGAGTGAAGTGCTATATAACCTAGATAAAGCACGAACCTCAATTAGAAAAAATCGTCAAGTAGTATTGATGGAAGGTTTTATGGATGTTTTAGCAGCAACTTCTGTTGGTGTAACGAATGCCGTAGCAACAATGGGTACTTCGCTTACGAATCAGCATATCACGAAGCTAAAGCGCTTAGTAGAGCAGATTACGATTTGCTACGACGGTGATAATGCTGGTTTTGATGCGGCAAAAAGAGCGGCACAATTACTTCAAACAGAACGTATGAAAGTCAATATTGCGGTGTTACCAGATAAGCTAGATCCTGATGAATACATTCGTAGTTTAGGTGGACAAGCATTTAAAGAACAAATTTTGGAAAACCCTCATGCGTATATTGCTTTTATGATGATGCATGCTAGACGAAATAAGAACTTTCAGTTTGAAAATGATACGCTTCAATATATTCAAGAGGTTCTTGAACAACTGGTAGGTAGATCGTCACCGGTTGAACGAGATTTGTATATAAGACAGCTATCGAATGAAACCAATATCTCGGAAGAAGCGATTTATGCTCAATTCCGAAAGCTAGAGGCAAATCAGGTGCGTTCTGCAAAAGTAGAAATGCCTGTTCAGACGCCTTCGATGCCAGTCACTCAACAACATAAGCCTATGGACGCAGCTGAACGTGCCGAACGTTTATTACTGGCTCATATGCTTCATAATATAGATGTAGTGGACAGGGTATTACGTAGTGAGCAAAAAGAGCCGTTTGTACGAGATGCCTATATGGCAGTTTTTGTTCGCTTAGTAGGATTTTATGAGGAATATGGTCATCCTGATTATCAGCGTTTTGTTGAGGTATTAGATGACTCGGAATTACGAAAGATTGTTATGGAAGCGGCTTTAGCAGAGCGGGATCCCGACCAAGCAGAGGCGGAGGTCACAGACTCAACACGACAGCTGCAAAAATATAGAATTGAGCAAGAAATTCAACAAAAGATGCATGAGTCAAAGGAAGCGGAGAAGATGCATGAGTATGCGCGTGCACTTGAAATCGCCCAACAGATTATTCATTTAAGAAAATCGTTATCGGCGATTTAACCCGATTCGGTTGTTTAGAAGGAGGAAGGTTTATGGCGGACAAGTCAGAACGTTCAAAAGAGGTAGAAGTTGAAATTACATTAGATGAAGCAAAAAAAATACTACAAGAAAAAGCAAAAACAGAAGGTGAAATTTCGATGAAAGAAATTTCAGAGAAATTAGCGCCTTATGAATTGGAGAATGAAGAGATTTTCCACTTTGCTGAGGATCTTGAAAAGAATAAAGACATTCAAATCATCGGAAAAGAAGAATTTGAAGAAGAGAGCTTAATGAAAGAAGAAGCAAGCGAAGAGACGTTCGATTTAAATGATCTGAGTGTACCACCAGGTGTAAAAATAAATGACCCTGTACGCATGTATTTAAAAGAAATTGGTCGAGTTGATTTACTTTCTGCCAACCAAGAAATCGCATTAGCGGAACGTATTGAGCAAGGTGACGAGGAAGCTCGTAAACGTCTAGCAGAAGCAAATTTACGTCTTGTTGTATCGATTGCGAAGCGATATGTTGGTCGTGGGATGCTATTCCTTGATTTAATTCAAGAGGGGAATATGGGGCTTATCAAGGCTGTTGAGAAATTTGACTACCGTAAAGGCTTTAAATTTTCCACTTATGCAACATGGTGGATTCGCCAAGCAATTACACGTGCAATTGCGGACCAAGCACGTACAATCCGTATTCCGGTGCATATGGTTGAAACCATTAATAAATTAATTCGTGTACAGCGCCAATTATTACAGGACTTAGGCCGCGAGCCATCTCCAGAAGAAATTGGTGAAGAAATGGATTTAACACCAGAAAAAGTACGTGAAATTTTAAAAATTGCACAAGAACCAGTATCTCTTGAAACACCAATTGGAGAAGAAGATGATTCACATTTAGGAGACTTTATCGAGGATTCTGAAGCTCAATCTCCATCTGACCATGCAGCATATGAATTGTTAAAAGAACAATTAGAAGACGTGTTAGATACATTAACTGACCGTGAAGAAAATGTCCTTCGCCTACGTTTTGGTTTAGATGATGGTCGCACACGTACATTAGAAGAAGTAGGGAAAGTATTTGGTGTAACACGTGAACGTATCCGCCAAATTGAAGCGAAGGCGCTTAGAAAGCTACGCCACCCTTCTCGCAGCAAACGTTTAAAAGACTTCTTAGAATAGAATAAATCAAGTTGGGCTATCTGGATTAGTAATGACTAATCAGGTAGCCCTTTTTAGGCTTTTCTAATATCCGCGAGTCCGGGGGAAATATCCGAGGAGGAGGAGCAAATATCCGCGATTGTGGAGAGAATATCCGCGGAAGAAGAGCAAATATCCGCGATAGTAGGGAGAATACCCGCGCCCGGGAAGGGAACACCCGCGAAAGATGGGCAAATACCCGCGCCCCGAGAGAATACCCCGGAAGAGAAATGACTAATTACTTACATCAACTTTAATAAATATAGTTTCGAAAATACTTCTATAGAGTAATTAGAATGAGACAATTTTGCTATTTTTGCTACTTTATACAGATGTGTTTTTGAAGATTTTGAGATAAAATTGTAATAACAACCATTATCAAGCAATGTTTGGAGTAACTACTATGACAAATCCTCGAAAAAAAATAATCTTAAATGAGATATTGTTTTGGAAGCAGAATAAGCTATTACCAGAGCACTACTGTGATTTTTTAGCGACTCTTTACGCAGAAGGAGCTGATCTTGAAGAGTTGAACCCAGTGCATCATAAGCAAGCTATATTACCTTCTGAAAAGAGAAAATTGGTATTTTTAATTGTAGGTATATGTACCGCTATGATTGCTCTTCTGTTTATGTATTTTACAATAACCTCTTTAATGTTAATTTTAACGGTAATCATTGGAATAGCCGCACTAACATTATTTATTACAGCATTTCGAGTGGCACGGAGAAATGATTTATTAGCGCCTATTTTTCATTTATTAGCTGCGGTTTTATTGTTCAGTATGACTATTCGAATTTACACTACATATTTTAATGGAGATAATATTGCATTGTTTTGCTTGATTGCAACAAATTGTGGGGTTTGGCTTTGGTCAGGTATAAAAATGAAGTTATTTTATTTCACGGTCTCAGGTGTTCTAGGATTACTAGCACTGATTGGCTACTATATCATAAACTTATCTTAAGAACTCATTTTGTCTATCAGGAATCTGTTTGCTTTCAAATAGCTTACAGATTCTTTTTTGTATCAACAATATTTGTTTTTCGGCAAAAGTAGTATGTTTTTTTGGGGGAAACTATTCACAGAATTGGCTTTTGAAAATACAGATTTAAGATATTAGGATAACTTTTTTAGCTAATTAATTGTTTGCAAATAGGGTTATAAGAAATTTTTGATTTTCATGGTATACGAAAGCGTAAAGAATGGAAAGATAACTGCGTGTGAAAAGCTAGTTTCAAATTGCTAAAAGGTAATAGATAGTCCAAATATTGGAGAAAACAAGACATATTTTATCCAATAGATACAGAAATGTCGAAATTGTTACAAACAAAGGAAAACTTAGCGAATAGGGCTTTTCGTTTCATGGTTAATGAAGTACAATATTAGGTGTTGACTGATTCTATATTATAATAGAAGTAGATTTACAATGAGGAGGGAAAACATATGAAAAACAATCCAGTCGTTCCTTACATCTTAATTCTGGCATTTGGTATTGGTCTTATTTTCTTCATGTCTTTAACAGGTGCAGAGAACAAAAAAGAAATTGCTGCTGAAAAAGAAGGCGGTGGCGAAAAGACAGAAGCTACTGATGACGGTTCAGCTTTAGTACAATCTTGTATTGGCTGTCACGCTGCTGACTTAACTGGTGCTGTGGGTCCAAACCTACATGAAGTAGATGAGGCTCGTATCGTAGACGTTTTAACGAACGGTATCGAAGGTACACCAATGACACCTGGAATGAAAAACGAAGCGGAAGCAAAAGCAATCGCTGAATACATTTCAACTCTAAAATAATTTAACTTCTTTCATCGGATGTCTAAACATCCGATGAAAGAAGTAAAAGCCTCCGGCGGATGTCATGGAATCGGTTTTGTGCAAGCACAAAACCGATTCCAGACGCAATTATGCTGAGGCATAATTGATAAAAGTAGCTGTACTGAAAGCGTTTAATCGTTATTGGTACAGCTATAATTTATTTATCTTCATTATTTAATGGAAAATGGAGTTGCTCAAAATTTGAGGCAACTCCATTTGTTTTTTTTCACGACATCATACATACTAATAATGGACTCTATATAAGGTAGGCGGTAAAAAATGAACGCACAAAAATTATCAAAGCGATTAGAAACAGTAGCAAAATTTGTTCCCTCAGGTGCAGTTGTAGCTGATATTGGCAGTGACCATGCATATTTACCATGCTACTTAATTCATAAAGGCATTGCTTCTTATGCGATAGCAGGGGAAGTTGTGAAAGGACCTTTTGAATCAGCAGTTGGACAAGTGAAAAAAGAAGGTTTAACAGAAAAAATTACGGTACGACTTGCAAGTGGTTTAGCGGCAGTAGAAGCAGATGATCACGTAGATACGGTTACGATTGCGGGGATGGGTGGACCTCTTATTGTATCAATTTTAGAAAAGCATCCAGAAAAACTGCAAGGGGTAACACGACTTGTTTTACAACCGAATATTCATGCTAAAGTGATTCGTGAGTGGGCTTTAGCACATAATTGGGCTATTCTCGACGAAGAGATATTAGAGGAAGATGAAAAAATTTACGAAATTCTTGTATTACAAAGAGGTCCAATGGCGTTAACGGAATCAGAAATTTTATTTGGACCAAAATTAATGCAGCGAAAATCACCAGCATTTATTGAAAAATGGTTACGTGAAAAAGAAAATTGGCAACGTGTGTTAAAGTCCATTGAAGTTGCAGATCAAACACCTGAAATTGAAGAAAAACGTGCTGAGTTAGGAGCACTACTCGATTTAGTGGAAGGGGTTTTGTGAGATGAAGACAGTAAACGGTCAGGAAATTATCCAATTATTCGAATCATGGTCACCTAAAAAGCTTGCCTGTATGGAAAATGATCCAATTGGGCTTGCTATTGGCACATTAAACAAGCCTGTAAGTAAAGTATTAGTCACATTAGATGTTAATGAAGCGGTAGCAGAAGAGGCAATACAGCAAGGCTGCGAGCTAATAATCGCACATCATCCACCAATCTTCAGACGTTTAGCGAATATTCGTACTGATAATCCAACTGGACGTTTATATGAAAAGCTTATAAAAAATGATATTGCCGTTTATGCAGCACATACAAATTTAGATGTGGCTGAAGGTGGTGTCAACGATTTACTGGCAGATGCTCTACAGCTTGAAAATCGTTCTATTTTAGAAGAAACATATGCGGAAAATATGTTGAAGTTGGCTGTTTTTATACCAACTGCAAATGCCAATGATCTACGTGAGGCATTAGCAAAGGCAGGAGCAGGTCATATCGGCGATTACGAAGCGTGTAGCTATACTACATTGGGGGAAGGACGTTTCCGTGCACTAGCAGGTGCAAATCCACATGTAGGTTCTATTGGTGAATTACATGTTGAAGAAGAAGTGAAGGTAGAAGTGGTATTCCCGGAGTCTATTCGAAACCGTATATTAAAGGCAATGTTACTTGCACATCCATATGAAGAACCTGCCTATGATATCATTCGTCTAGATCAGCAAACAAATGTAATGGGCTTAGGACGTGTTGGTTTCTTACCACAAGAAATGACTCTTCATGAATTTACTCAATTTGTAAAGCAGCAGCTAGATGTACCTGCTGTCCGAGTAGTTGGCGATTTACAGTCGAAGGTGAAAAAAATTGCGCTTGTCGGTGGCGACGGCAATAAATATATCTATTCTGCAAAGCGTGCAGGAGCAGATGTATTTTTAACAGGAGATATGTATTTCCACACTGCACAGGACGCACAAGCAATTGGTTTACAAATCGTGGATCCGGGTCATCATGTTGAAAAAGTGATGATTGCAGGTGTAGCTGAAAAGATGGCAAAAATGTGTGAGGATAAAAAATATACGGTTGAATTTGTACAATCTACTATTCATACAGAACCGTTTTTATTCGTGTAAGAGAGGGGAATAGATGTGGCGAGTGAAAGACCTGCTGGCAATAATGCCGGTAAGTTATGGCTTATAATTGGTTTAATGATTGCTGTGTTTGGGCTAGGTATGACATTTATGACAAATAAGATAAATGCCAATAAAATTGACGCCATGACAGCGCAGTGTGAAGAAGATGGCGGAGAAGCCATTGTCTCAAAGGAAAAGAAGTTTTTATCAACAAGCTATTCATTTAAATGTAACCAGTAATAATAACAAGACTGAATTATAGTATTTAAATATAATTCAGTCTTTTTGTGTATGCATAGATTAATTTCAGAGTGTTATGATAGGTGAGTATACTTTGGAATGAAAGGGGAGTTTTGGTTTGTTTATTCGTTTTACAAAAGAACAACAGGAAACGATCATAGCTGATATTCAACGATTTTTTTATAATAATCGAGATGAGGATATTACAGAATTTGAAGCAGAGCGAGTATTGGACTTTATCAAGGAAAATATAGCTCCACATATTTATAATGTAGCTATTTCGGATGCAAAGTATGTTGTAGAAAGACAATATGCATCGATTGAAGATGAGCTTGCAGCATTAGAAAGACCAATTAAGATAAAATAATTTAACTTCTTTCGCAGAAGTCTTCCACCTCAATAGGTGGTGCGATGAATGCGAATTTAGTTAAAGCCTCTGGCCGATTCCGGACACAATTATACCGAGGCATAATTGATTCGGAATCAAACAATTGGCAATTTTCGTAAATATATGATATTTTTATTTTGAATTGAATATAATTTGATTCAAAGTAAAAAGTGGTTAAATTAACCACCTGTGCATTGAATAAAGGGATGGATTCCTGTACAACATGGCTAGGAGAACCGTTTTTAAATTCAAATGAATGATTCGGTCACAATTTGAGGGATGAATGAAGGAGGAGTAGTATGTTGAAAATTGGGATTATTTTAGGTAGTACACGTGAAGGTCGTGTAAGTCCACAAGTTGGAGAATGGGTACAGGGAGTAGCTGAAAAACGCGGTGATGCAGTATATGAAATAATTGATATCGCTGATTTTAAATTACCATTTCTAGGGGAGCCAGGAGGAGATACTTCAGGAGTAGCTGCTTGGTCAGAAAAAGTCGCTGCCTGTGATGGTTTTGTATTTATCACTGCAGAATATAATCATTCCATTACGGGTGCATTAAAAAATGCGTTAGATTATTTACGAAACGAATGGAATAATAAAGCAGCAGGTATTGTTTCTTACGGTTCTGTTGGTGGGGCAAGAGCAGCTGAACATTTACGTGGTATTCTTGGTGAATTATTAGTAGCAGATGTTCGCGTACATCCTGCTTTATCCTTATTTACAGACTTCGAAAACGGCACGATTAAACCAAAGGATGTACAAATAGATTCAGTAAATCAAATGTTAGATCAACTTATTCCTTGGTCAACAGCATTAAAAACAATTCGATAATATCCTTAAGCAGTATGTACAGTAACAAGTACATATTGCTTTTTTTATGCGGAAACACATAAAAATCGAACATTACCCTCTTTCACTTTTAAAAGGAAAAAGTTTAGAATCCTTAGGTTTTTTTACGTGCCCTGCCTCCGCTTTCAAAGCTTAGAAATTTATGAAACTTTTTAGCAGGAAATTCGTATCCATTAATGTAAGTAAATTGGATATTATAGAAGAATTGGAGTGTAAAGTGTGACACAAAAACAAACTAAGAATGAATTTTGGGCATGGTTTAAAGCGATTGGACTAGCAATCATTTTTACAATGGGCGTACGTTATTTTATTTTATCTCCTGTAGCTGTAAAAGGTGCTTCAATGGAGCCAACTTTTGAAAATGGAGATAAAGTAATTGTTAATAAAGTGGGACCACGAATTTCAAATTATGACCGCTTCGATATTATTGTTTTTGAGGCAAAAGATGATGAGAATTTTATCAAAAGAATCATTGGTTTACCAGGTGATCATATAGCCTATAAAGATGATGTTTTATATATAAACGGAAAAGTTTATGATGAGCCCTATTTAAGTGAATATAAAGAAGCATTACATGATAAAGGTGATTTTACTTATGATTTCACCCTTGAGGAACAATTAGGTGAAATGACTGTACCAGAGGGGCATTTTTTCGTTCTTGGAGATAATCGTCGTAGAAGCATAGATAGCCGAAAGCCGGAAGTAGGGTTTGTTTCGCAGGATCAAATTTTAGGAACGGCAGACTTTGTATTGTGGCCATTTGAAAGACTTGGTAGTACACGCTAGTTGAAGTAGACTTTAAGTACAAAGGGGAAGGAAAAGCATATGAAAATTGTTACTGTTCATCATTATGATGCGTTTAGCACGATACCAAATAAGGGGAACCCAGCAGGTGTCGTAGTAGAGGGAGATCAATATAGTGAAATAGAAATGCAGGATATTGCAGAGCAAGTTGGCTTCAATGAAACAGCCTTTGCGCAAAAATCGGATAAAGCAGATTTACGTATACGTTATTTCACGCCAGGGCACATGAGGTGAATTTATGTGGACATGCTACGATGGCGACGCTATATGCACTAAAAACAAAAGGATTACTAGAAGATAAGTCACAACTAACTATTGAGACGAAAGCAGGAATTCTTCCAATTGAGATAAAAGAACAACAAGCAGGACAAATTTACATTACCATGCAACATGCAACGCCTCAGTTTGAAGCCTTTAACGGTTCAAAATCTAAACTTGCTCAATCAATTGGACTATTAGAGGAAGCGATACATCCTGAATTACCGATAGTTTATGGAAGCACAGGAATTTGGACATTGCTAATCCCTATTAAAAATTTATCATACTTTGAAAAAATGACGCCGCAATCTGCAGATTTTCCAGCCATCCTAGAAGAAATGCCAAAAGCATCCTTACATCCTTTTTGTTTAGAGGCAATTGATAAGAATGCTGATATGCACGCAAGGCATTTTTCATCTCCATACTCTGGAACAATTGAAGATATTGCTACAGGTACTGCCTCAGGTGTTATGGGAGCTTATTTTGCAGAGTATATTGATCGACAAGCACAATTGCCAAAAACGCTAATCGTTGAACAAGGTCAGGAACTTGGGAAAGAGGGTCGTGTGCATGTTCATGTAAAAAATGATGAGGGGAAATTAAATATTTCAATTACAGGAACTGCTGTGCATGTGAAGGAACTAAAGGTGCAAATATAAAAAGAAGCCGCTTATAGTATTTTTTAACTAGGAAGCGGCCTCTTTTTAAAATGCCATTCATTCCATTAATGTTTAATTTCTTCAATAACTTTTTCTTTTAAATCTGCATCCATAGATGAAAGCTTAACGTTATTTGTAAGACGTTCTTTTAATTCTCGATCTGTCATAATACCACGTTCTTCTAAAATTTGAACAAGTAAATCTAACGTCATTAAATTTTTAATATCTGCTGCTTTTGTATCCATTTTAAACGCCTCCAAAGTATAGTATTTCTACCTCTTTAGTGTACTCCTTTTTTATAAGAACGGCGTATAATGGTCAAAACAAAGCAAATATATTTCGTGTCCCGGAATATATTGAATGATTCTAGCAGTAGTGTAGTGGAAGACAAGTAATAGCTAGAAATTAGCGACAAATACTGGTAAATGCAATAAAGTAATTAATAATTTCTATATCAAAAAACTCCTAACAATAGGAGTTTATTTTTTAATTATCTATTTAAACCGGTGTGTATTTATGTTAATAATTAGGAGCTTACTCTCCGTTGATAGAACTTTGATTTCCGCCGCTAAAGCGGTCCGCATCGTCGCTAAAACTGCTTTTTTCGCCGCTAAAACTGATTTTTCCGCCGCTAAAGCCGACCACTTCGCCGCTAAAACTGCTTATTCCGCCGCTAAAGCCGACCACTTCGCCGCTAAAACTGCTTATTCCGCCGCTAAAGCCGACCACTTCGCCGCTAAAACTGCATTTTCCGCCGCTAAAGCCGACCACTTCGCCGCCAAAACTGCTTTATCCGCCGCTAAAGCCGACCACTTCGCCGGAACGGAAATCAACCCCACTCTATGATGATGAGCCTACTAATTACTCATTGAAAATAATGCCTGATACAAAGTTGCTAGCAAAGCAACAAAAAGCGTATCATCGGAGTTAAAGAGCTTAAAAGATACACCAGTACGCACGAGTTCAGTTTCGATATTACTTGCACTTGCTATTTTTTCATCATTGCAATATAAATAGGCAGTAGATGTAAAATCTTGTTCAAAGCGAAACGCGAGTCCATCCATTGTAAAAGAGTAGGAGGATTCAAGTAATTGAACCGTCTTTCGTTGTATTGGTAAAATGGATCCATCTGGCATAATAAGCTGATGGCTGACACCCTTTGTTAATAGTGTAGATTGCACCTGAAAAAGTGGTGCACCTAAAGTAGAACGTGTTTCATAGCGATGTGGTAATGATTGCTGTGCAGCAACTAGCATAACAGCGTTCAATACTTTTCCAACAGATGAACGCTCAACTTTTTGCAGCAAACAAACTGTCTCATTTTGTTCATTCACAATAGGAATATTTGAAAAGCTTTCGAATGCTTTTGGGTAGGTAAGAGTAAATGTAGTCATATATAAACCTCCAATTTACTTACTATACGGGTAAGTGGTACATGAGGTTTCATATTGAAAAGGGAAAATAAAAGGCTGACCGATCATGTGAAGATTTCACTTTCGGACAGCCTTTCATTTTATTATTTGATGATCGCTTCTCCTGCAAGAGCACGTTTTTCCTGCTCTGGATCGAATTCTTTTTCCATTTTTGAAACGACAACTGTTGCGACACCATTACCAATTAAGTTTGTAACGGCGCGAGCCTCTGACATAAATCGGTCGACACCAATTAAAAGTGCGATTCCCTCTACTGGAATCATAGGGAATGCCGCTAGTGTTGCCGCGAGCGTAATAAAGCCTGAGCCTGTAACACCTGCAGCTCCTTTGGATGTCAGCATTAGAACAGCAAGTAATGTAATTTGATGCCAAATATCTAAATCAACCCCATAAGCTTGTGCGATAAAAATAGCTGCCATGGATAAGTAAATAGACGTACCATCTAAGTTAAAGGAGTATCCTGTAGGGACTACAAGACCAACCACCTGTTTAGAGCAACCATAGTTTTCTAATTTGCGCATCATCGAAGGGAGTGCAGATTCTGATGATGAAGTCCCAATCACAATAAAAATTTCATCTTTAATATATTTAATGAACTTAAAGATATTGAACCCAAAGTAACGTGCAATTAGGCCAAGGATGACTGCGATAAAAATAAACATCGTAACATAAACGGATAGCATTAAAAATCCTAAGTTTCCGAGTGATTTAAGACCGAAATTTCCGATAGTGTAGCTCATAGCACCAAATGCACCAATCGGGGAAACCTTCATGACGATATTAACAATTTTAAAGAATATTTCCGCTACTTGTTCGAAAAATGTAATAACTGGTTTAGCTGGTTCACCAATAGCAGCAGCAGCTATTCCAAATAACACAGCTGAGAATAAAACGGGTAATAACTCTCCGTTTGCAAGTGCTCCTACAACATTTTCAGGAATGATATTCATGATAAATGCGCCAAAACCATGCTCTGTTTCAGCAGCAGCCTGTGTATATTGAGAAACATCTGCACCGTTTGCAGCCTCTGTATTAAAGCCTTTACCTGGCTGTACAATATTGACAACGATTAAGCCAATCGCTAGTGCGAAAGTAGAGACGATTTCAAAATAAAGTAATGCCTTCCCGCCAATTTTACCAACTTTTTTTACATCGCCCATACTACCAATGCCAATAACAACCGTTAAGAAGATGATAGGAGCTATTAACATTTTAATTAATTTAATAAAAATATCAGCTAATATTTTTAACTTCGCCCCGAACTCAGGGAACAAAGCACCGACAATGATACCTAGTACAATAGCAATCAGTACTTGTACAGTTAAGTTTTTAAAATTTATACGCATAAAGTTCTCCCCTTACACTATTAATGAAAATTTTGTGAACGCTTTCATGTCGTTATCATAGCTGAAATTTTCCGAAAATAGTTTTTATGACCGTAATGTTTCTATTGTTCATTTTGGTCATTTTTAGTGGAAGGATGAATAAACGTAGTGATAGCAAGGGTTTGAACTGTTTTATAGTAGTTTTGTAATTTTGAAATCTATTATAATACAAAAAGAAAATCCCCACTTAATGTGAGGATTTATCATAAATGAACAAAAATACGGCTCATCACCAAAAATTGTGGATGACATTTTTTAAGACCCCTGGAAAGCGCCCAGTCGGAACGGAAATCAACCACACGTTATGGTGTTGCCCCCAAAATACTTACTGGGAAACAATTTCTTCAATTTCCGATAAAACATCATTATTTTGTACATTGTTTCTATAAAAATCATAGACAGGTGCTAGCTTTTCTTTAAAGCGTTGGCGTTCCTGATCACTCATCGTATAAATTTCAAAGTTATCTTGTTGCGCTAGTTTTTGCAAATCTTTTTCATTCATTTGTACAGCTTGCTCAAACTGCCAGTCTGTTGTTTCTTTCATAGCGGCCATAATTTGCTTTTGAATTTTTGGAGGTAAGGAATTCCAAAAATTCTCGTTAATTAAAACAGCGTATCCTAAAATCCCATGCTTTGTTAATGTCATATGCTTCTGTACTTTATAAAAACCTTTAGAATAAATATTTGATGCAGTGTTTTCCTGCGCATCAATGGCGTGCGATTCTAAATCAGTAAAAACCTCGCTAAAGGAAATCGGGATGGGTGTAGCTCCAACAGCCTCGAATTGCTTTTCAAGTGTTTTACTTGGCATTGTCCGGACACGCAAGTTTTTTAAATCCTCGAATGTATGAATAGGGTGATCGACAGAGGTTAAATGTTTAAAGCCATTATGCCAAAAGCCCAGACCCTTTATTTTAAAAGGCTCAAGCTCACTTAACAATTGTTCACCAATCGATCCAGTAAGAACCTCATGAACTTCATCATCCGTATTAAAAAGGTAGGGTAGATCAAGAACCTGCCAATTTGGTAGATAGGATGTCATCTTTGAAAAAGTAGGGATAATCATTTCTACTTCTCCATTTTGCAAAGCCTGAAACTCATTTTCATCATTAAACAAGGAGGAGTTCGGGTAGACGTGTACCTTCACTTCGCCATTTGTTTTTTCCTCCACAAGCTCAGCGAATTTGCTTGCGGCCTGTCCTTTTGGCGTATTTTCAGCTACAACGTGACTTAAATGAATTGTAATTTGTGTGTCCAAGCCTTTTTGCTCATCATCATAGGGAAGAGGCTTTGCAAATAGTAAACCTTGTTGAACGCCTATTGCGATTGTTAACAGTAAAACGGTTACGATTGTTCCAATAATAAATTTTTTCATCTATTACACCCAATTAATTCGTATTTTCTGATGTTTTTGTTATTCTAACATATGGAGTACGCTAAAATATAGTAAGAGGGAGGCGAACATCTTGAAATTTCAAAAATTATCGATGAAGAGAAAAATCATGTCATTGACTTTTTTTATTCTCATGCTCTCCTTTAGTATAGGTGGTACATTTTTGCTAGGGTTTGTCATGAATGAGCAGAAGGATAAGCTCGAAAATCAGGCTTTGCTTGTGGCAAAAACCGTATCACAGCTTCCTGAACTTAAAACCTACATTTCAAATAATAATGATTTTAACGAGGCTACTCAACACATTAATCCTGTAGTGGAAGAAATACGTGATATAAATGGTGCACAGTATATTGTTGTACTTGATATGCAAAGGCGCAAGTACTCACATCCAAATACAAAAGAGATTGGTCAAGTCTCGCAGTCAGCAGATCTAAACGCGGCGTTTGCTGAGCATTATTATACATCCGTTGCACATGGCGAACATGGAGATATGGTACGAGCATTCGTTCCGGTCATGAGTAATGAAGGAAAGCAAATAGGTGTAGTAGTAGTAGGTTATAGTGTTTTAACTGTTGCGGAGTTATTACAATCTATCCAAACAGAACTCATTATTACAATTTTAGTATCACTTCTCTTTAGTGCATGGGGTGCTCATACTTTGGGGCTGCATATGAAAAAGCAAATGTTTGGGCTAGAGCCCCATGAAATTGCTAAAATGTATGTAGAACGAACAGAAACCTTTAACGCGATGCATGAAGGGATTATTGCAATTGATAATAAATTGACAATCACTATATTTAATGAAAAAGCATGTGAAATATTAGATGTTCACAAACAACCGTCAACATTAATAGGGAAGAAAATCTTTGACGTGTTACCTGATACACGATTACCTGAGATTTTGGAGCTAGATCAACCTATTTTCAATCGTGAGCTCTATATTAATGGACACAGTATTATGAGTAATCGTATTCCTATACAAGTAAACGGAAAAACGGTTGGAGCTGTGGCAATGTTTAAGGATCGTACAGAAGTGAAAAAGCTTGCAGAGGAATTAACGGGTGTTAAGGCATTTGTACAGGCATTACGTGTTCAAACACATGAACATAAAAATAAATTGCATACTATTGCTGGTCTTTTACAGCTTGGACATCATGAACAAGCACTTTCTTATTTAACACAAGTAAAGGAAGAACATGATGAAATTACAAATTTTTTAAATGAACGGATTAAAAATGAGAATATTTCAGGGCTATTACTTAGTAAAATTTCCTATGCAAAAGAACAGGGAATTCGCTTGGAGATTGATCGGGAAAGTCGTTTGACAATTTTTCCAAAAAATTTAGATCATCATGATTTCGTCATTTTATTTGGTAACTTAATAGAAAATGCTTTTGATGCATTGAGGGATGTACAAATGGACGAAAAAATGATCCATGTCTCTGTTGATGAGGATGAGGATGTACTGGCAATCTTAGTAACAGATAATGGTATAGGTATGTCAGATGAAGTAAAGGCACATATTTTTGATAATGGCTATTCAACAAAAGAGAAAAAGGGTCGAGGTATTGGACTTTATTTAATAAATGAAATTGTGCAAAAAGGGCAAGGTGAAGTAGAGGTCATAAGTGAACCAAATAAGGGAACAAGCTTTTTAATAACTTTTTACCATACTTAATAGTCGTAGTTGATTTTGAAGTAGAAGCGAGAAATTCTATAGGAACAGTGTGACACGCTCCTTTAGTTTGCTTCCTTAGGTGAAATTTACACATATAGAGATAGAACAGAGTGTATGGAGGACTGACAGTGACACAGATGAGGGTTTTATTAATAGAGGATGATCCGATGGTACGAGAAGTTAATCGTCAATTTATTGAAAAGATAGCTGGATTCGAAGTAATTGGACAAGCTTCAAATGGAGTTGAGGGGATTGCGCAAATCCATAAACTTAAACCAGAACTAGTATTTATGGATATTTTCATGCCAGAGCAGGATGGAGTAACAAGCTTACGAAAAATTCGCGAACTCAAATTACCAGTAGATGTCATTACGGTAACTGCTGCTAATGATATGGAAACGGTAAAACAGGTCCTGCATCTTGGCGTCTTTGATTATATTATGAAGCCTTTTTCATTTGAACGAGTGCAAGGAACACTTGAAAATTATTTGCGCTTTAAAAAGCAAATGCAAACAGAGCGTGAGCTAACGCAAGGGGAGCTTGATCAGTTATTCCATTATCATGGTGGGCATAATGAGGTTCAGCAATCGAATGTCTTACGGTCAGAAAAAAGTTTACCTAAGGGCTTTAATCGTGCCACACTTGAGAAAGTTGTGCATTATTTGCAATCTGTAGAAGGAGCATCGGCGGAAGAAGTTGCGAGTGGTGTTGGCATTGCGCGCGTAACAGCAAGGCGATACTTAGATTATTTAGAGAAACAAGAGGAAATTACGATGGATGTGCATTATGGTGGTATCGGCCGTCCAGTCAATTATTATTTTAGTAAATAACGAAAAATCCTGATTGTCAAATAGGCAATCAGGATTTTTTTTATGTTAGTAAGGCATAATTTTTTCGACAGGCTTCGGTGTTTTAATTTTAGGTAAAATTTTGTCTAATGTAACGGTACGTTTAATAATATGTGTTGATTCATCATTTTCATCAAATTGCTCGAGGAATGAAATAACCTCTTTTACAATAGGCGTTGGTGTTGAAGCACCTGCAGTGACAGCAACGGAATTAATTCCTTTTAACCATTCAATTTTCAGCTCGGAAACGTCTGCGATTCGATAGGATGGTGTTCCTGCTATCTCAACAGACACTTGCGTTAAACGATTCGAGTTATTGGATTTAGGGTCACCTACAACAATAAGTAATTCGGCTTCCCCAGCTTGCTGAGCAACTGCCTCTTGACGTACCTGAGTTGCCAAACAAATCTCTTTATGCACTTCAATATGTGGGAATTTCTCTTCTAAACTATCCATTAAATGAGCGACATCCCATTGACTCATCGTCGTTTGATTCGTTACTAGTAATTTATCATTTGTTAAATTTAATGCATCAATATCAGTAGATGATTGCACTAAATGCACGTGATCTGGTGCAACCCCAATTGCTCCCTCTGGCTCGGGATGGCCTTTTTTACCGATATAAATAATATCATAGCCATCTGCTGATTTTTCACGAATTAAATCGTGTGTAACTGTAACGTCAGGACATGTAGCATCAATGGATACTAAGCCTTTGCGCTTCGCAATTTCACGAATTTCAGGTGAAACACCATGCGCTGTGAAAATAACAGTGCCAGTTTCAACCTGTTGAATAATTTCTAAACGATTATCACCATCTAATGTGATGATGCCATCCTCTTCAAAGGCATCTGTGACATGTTTATTATGCACAATCATACCTAAAATGTAGATAGGTCTTGGTAATGATTTATCGAGTGCGGCGTTTCGAGCGATGACCATCGCATCAACAACACCGTAGCAATAGCCACGTGGATTAATTTTTAATACTTGCATGGTTGTGACTCCTTTCAAGCTTACCTATCTACATTATAACGGACAGGGACGGCGAATACAAAGAAACGTTCATCTACATAGGTGGCTGAAAAATACGCGGCTTGGATGGAAGTGGGTCAGGAGGGGTAAATGATGCATTCTGCCGCGACGCACTTCGACTTATAGTAGAACCTGCTCCATTGCTTGCCGCAGCCTCCGTTGTTCCAGCCCCTGCTTTAGTTCCTACAGAAGGTAGACCTTGAAATCCTTTATACAATTTTAAAAGTGACGGGATATTTTTTACCATTGGCATTGCTTGCTGAATGTAAGGCGTATATGTTTTAGCAGTGTTGAATATGTTATTCGCATTTTGTAAAAATGAACCGATTTTTGAAGCATCCTGCACTGGTGGCATTGGCATTTGTCCCCCGAATGTACCTATCCCACTAGACATTGGAAAGCCACCTGGAATTCGTGGTTGGTTCGGGAAGCCTCCAGGCGTGAAAAAGGACTGCGGTGACATTGGTGTTGGCATTTGCATTGGCATTTGCATTGGCATTTGCATAGGCATTTGCATGGGCATAGGCATTTGCATTTGCATGGGCATCCTCATGCCACCAGGATACATTGGAAACTGATAAGGTGGTCTAAATACCATAACGATCTCCTTTCTTTAACATTGATGACATACCTGATTATAAATATGATATGCAGTGGGGGATGTTAGCGTTCGACATACACAATAAATAACTAGGGTAATATTGCATGTAACCCTCTAAAAACCACGGAATTTTTACTTATTAAATATGTAGTGTCAATAAGTAGAGGAAATTTTAAGTCTAAGCTAGTACGTAAGGAGCCTTCCTTATCTAAATGCTTACAAAAAAGTGAGGTAGTCGCCAAAGAAGTTAACAATTTGGAACTACCTCACTGTATTATTTTTGAGTAAAATCTTTCAATTTAGAAGGAGGTGCACAAGTGTTAGTAGAACAACTCTTCTGTAATGAGCAAGCGGCGCATTTACCTTTCTTCTGCTTCTTAATGCTCTTATATAAGGTAATACCAGCATAGCCAAATATAATACTACCGATCAAGATATTAACCAATAAAGTCATTCTTACCACCTCACATCAATAAATTCCCAATACCATAAATGATAAGTGCAATAATATAAGCTACAACAAATGGATAAAGTGTTGCAAATAAAGTCCATTTTACAGACTGTGTTTCCCTTTTTATTGCACCGACTGTTGCTAAACAAGGCATATAAAGTAAAACAAAGGCCAAGAATGTATAGGCACTTAAAGCGGTAAAATGAGTTGTCATTGTAGAGGATAAGACACCCTCACTCACGCCATAAATAATTGCCATTGTCGAAACAATTACTTCTTTCGCCAGGAATCCAGCAATAAGGGATGCCCCAGCTTGCCACGTTCCAAATCCAAGTGGGATAAACAATACGCCAAAAGCGCCTCCGATCATGGCTAAGAAACTTTCGTCCATATTGACATTAGCGCCATGTGGTCCTAGATAAGAAAGGAGCCAAATGATAACGGAACCAGCAAAGATAATAGTACCAGCTTTACGGAAAAATCCTTTTCCTTTTTCCCAAGTGGAACGCCAAAGTGTTTTAAGCTGTGGTACATGATAGGCTGGTAATTCAACAATAAAAACTGAAGTTTCATTTTTCAAAATCGTCATAGATAAAATTTTTGTTACAATAAGCGCAATCACGATTCCCATTATATATAGGGAGAATACTACTAAAGATTGATGTTCAGTAAAGAATGCTGCTCCAAACAAAGCATACACAGGTAACCTTGCTGAACAGCTCATAAACGGAGCTACTAGAATAGTTAATAGCCTCTCTCTTGGCTGTTCAATTGTTCTTGCAGCCATTACACCAGGAACATTACATCCGAAACTTACAATCATCGGAATAAAGGCTTTGCCGTTTAAGCCGAAAAATTCCATAAGACGATCCATGACAACAGCAATCCTCGCCATATAACCTGAATCTTCTAATAGTGAAATAAAGAAAAATAGTACAAAGATTTGTGGAATGAAAACTAAGACACCGCCAACACCTGCAATGATCCCATCACATATTAAATTAATAATAAAAGGGGCGGCACCAATAGCTTTTAAGCCATTCGTAACTGTCTCTGTAAGAGTACCACTTACAAAGCCATCCAGTAAATCCGAAAGTGGGGTACCAATCCATGCAAATGTTGCTTGAAACATTAAAAACATGAGCGCTAAGAAAATAGGTACACCTAAAATCGGATGCGTTAAAATTTTATCAATTTTCTCTGACCATTGTCTTTCACTTTTCTCTTGTATGACTACTTCGCTATAGATAGTAGAAATATATAAATCTCGTTTTTTAGCAATAGCTTTATTTAATGGTTCACCTAGTTGCTTCTCTAAAGCAGTACGTATTGCTACAAGCTTTTCAAAGTATTCCTTTTCCTTCAAATAAGCATCAACAGCCTCATTTTCCATTAAAAATTGAATAGTACACCATCTTCTTTGTTCTTCAGGAATATGCTGTAATAAGGCTTCAATTTTTGAGATACCTTCTTCAATTAAATCATCATAGGTTAATGTAAAACGTTGTTGAGTACGATCGGAGTCTTGAATAGCAGCATAAATGCCTTCGACACCTTTACCAGTACGAGCGCTTATTGGAATAACAGGTACTCCTAAAAAACGCTGTAATTTTTCGACATCAATTGAAATGCCTTTCTTTTTCGCTACGTCAATCATATTTAAACAGATAAAAACAGGCTTTCTAAGTTCAAGTATATCTATCGTTAATTGCATATTTCGTTCGAAATTAGAAGCATCGATAATATTTAAAATTCCATCTACCTGATCTTCAAGTAAAAATGAAGTAACAACACTTTCATCTCTTGAAATCGGGTTCAGCGTATAGACACCAGGTAGATCAATAATTTCCTTTTGTAGTTTTTTTACTTGTCCTACTTTTTTTTCAACGGTTACACCACTCCAATTGCCAACATATTCATATGAATTTGTCAACGTATTGAATAATGATGTTTTACCGATATTTGGGTTTCCTATTAAAGCTAATCTACTCATAATTGCTCAACCTTTATATTCATTAAATCTTTTTTTCTAAGCCCGATTTTCTGCCCCTGGCATTCCAATATACATGCTCCAGAAAACCATCCTTTTTGAATCATACAAATTCGGCAGCCTTCCTTAATGCCAAAAGCATTTAAACGTTTAGATAAAAGAGAGTCAATTTGCTGAAGATCTTTCACTTTAACTATTTCACCCAATTGAACCGAATGAAGGTTCATAAGATCTACCTACTTCCTTGTGAATGATAATCATTATCAAATAATTACTATAGTATAGTATCATTTTTTATCAACTCTATCAATAAAAAGCTTGCAGTTTAAAGTTTAGGAAAACTATAGCATATTAGGAAGTTGAAGCATGATCAGACCCTTATTCTTCGTCATGACAACGAAGCATTCTGTACCCAACGCGGACATGTGTCTGGATTAATTTTGGATTAGCTGGATTGTCCTCTATTTTCTTTCGAAGTGTGGCCATGAAAACTCTAAGACTTGGAACATCCGACTGAAGTACGTTGTGCCAAATTTCCTTTAAAATAAAGTTATGCGTTAAAACTTTACCGACATGCTTTGATAAAATAACCAATAGCTTATACTCAATAGGCGTCAAATGAACTTCTTTTTCATTCACAAACACCGTATTTGCTAAGTAGTTTATTTGTAAATGACCATTGACAAAGACAGAGGGTTCATTTTCTAGCTGATGCTCATACGTCAATCTTCTTAAGGCTACTCGAATACGGGCTAATAGTTCTTCAACACTGAAAGGCTTTGTGACATAATCGTCCGCGCCAGCATCTAATGCATTGATTTTATCGTGTTCTTCTCCACGTGCACTAACAACGATAATCGGTGTTTGAGTCCAGCTTCTAATTTTCGTTATTAGTTCTACACCGTCTATGTCAGGTAGTCCTAAATCCAAAATAAAAACATCTGGTTTCATGGCAAGAGCCTTTTGTAGTGCGCTGTTACCATCTCTTACAATTTCGAATTCATAATGCTGCGTAGCTAATGTCATTTTAATTAGATTGCCGATGGCTACATCATCTTCTACTACTAGAATTCGTTTATTCATTGAATGTCATTTCTCCTTTTTGGCGCATCACCATAACGTGAGGTTGATTTCCGTTCCGACTGGGCGCTTTGTAGCTGTCGCTTTGCTTTCGCTACAGAAAACATTTGTTGCTGTCGCTTCGCTTTCGCACAGATAAAACATTTGCCGCTGACGCTTCGCTTTCGCACAGATAAAACATTTGCCGCTGTCGCTTCGCTTTCGCGCAGATAAAACATTTGCCGCTGACGCTTCGCTTTCGCGCAGAGCAGAGCTTCCTGGGGGCGTCCGATGAGCCGCTTGGGCCAACACGATGTTGGTCACGAAGGCGTTATCACAGGATGTGATGCTCTTAGCCTTCGTTCCTCTATTTGCTCGCTCCAGGGTCTCGGGCCTACACGATGTAGGTCACGAAGGCGTTATCACAGGACGTGATGCTCTTAGCCTTCGTTCCTCTACCGCTGATCCCCAAGGAGTCGCCCATTCTCCACTCCAATCAACTTATATACACGACATATTTTTAATAAATGTCATCCCTCACTTTTGGTAATGGACTTTTTTTCAGTGAAAAGTTAAAGATAGTTCCTTTAGGTTTATTGTCTGAAACAGTTATTTCACTGTCATGTAATTTTAAAATAGTTTGACAGAGCGCTAAGCCTAAGCCTAGGCCTCTTCGACTATCACTACGTTGTACTTTTCCGGTTGTAAATGGCTCAAAAAGGTTGCTTTTTATCGCATCATCGATACCAGGTCCATCATCAGAAATGCTAAATTGTGCTAAGCCATCAGCTTCTTTCACCGTTATAGTAATAGCGCTACCTGATGGTGTGTAAGTCAGTGCATTATCGATCATATTAATCAGTACTTGAATAATTAGTCGTGCATCCATTAAAGCGAATAAAAATTCTGGTTCAATATGATAGGATATTGTGTGTGTATTGTTTAGACGAACGACATGGGTTAATGCCTCTTGAATAATTTCTTCTACAAGCTCTAATTGCATCTCTAAAGCAAGGTGTCCATCTTCCAACTTAGAAACAGCAAGTAAGTTTTCCACCATTTGTACAAGCCATTTAGAATTTTTATAAATATCCTCATATATTTTGTTTTTTTCATCATCCCGAATTTGCGATGCATTGGTCAGTAATATATCTGCATTTCCGGATATAGCAGTAAGCGGTGTTCTTAAATCATGAGAGATTGCGCGCAAAAGGTTAGCTCGCATCTGTTCCAGTTCAGCTTCTCTAGCCACTTCTTCATTGAGTTTCTGTAAATACCACTTATCAAGTGCGAATGAAAAATCATTGATAATGGCATGCAGAATATTACGCTCAAATGCAGGTAATAGTGATTGCTTTGACAGTGCAATGCCAATAACGCCCTTAACACTCCCGTTAGATATAACTGGTAAATAGTAGGCGTTCACTTCGGGAAATATATCAGTGGTTACTCCTGCTACATGCTTATTATTTATGACCCAACTTACTACACCATGCTCATTCGGATTGTCAAAAAGGGATGCAATCTTATTATTTTCAAGGTTAGCCATGCCCTCAGCACGGAAAAAAGTAGTTTTCACAATTAAATTATTTTCAATTTCAAAGAATTGTACTGGTTTTTCTACTAACTTAACGATTTGCGACATGCCTTCAGTAATAATTTCCTCTATAGATTTGGCATGTTGAAGTCTGCGATTTGTATCAAGGAGCACCTCCATTCGATAAGATTTTCGAACGGCTACAATGGTTTGCTCCTTTATTTTTTTTGTTAAGCTACTTGTAATTACTCCTGAAAGAAACATGATCATAAAGGTCATCGGATAGTCGCGATGATAGGCCTCAAAAGAAAAACGTGGTTCTGTAAATAAATAATTAAACAGGAGTACTGCTATGGTGGAGCTAATGATGCTCATCATCCATCCTGATGACCAAATGGCAAGAATTAAAACGCCTAAAATATAGATCGTGATGATGTTCGATTCACTTACGCCAATTGTGTAGAAAGAGAGACCGACAATTGATACTATGCCAAACACGATGACCATTTTAAATAAGTCAAGCCATTCAAATGACAGCTTATTTTTTACATTAGGAAAGTAGAATTGTTCATTTTCTTGATCTGGCACTATGTGTATGGCTAAATTCGGTACAAATTCGGTGAGTCGATCGCTGATTTTTGTGTTTGGTCGCCACCATTTTTTTCTCATGCTCGTTCTACCGATGACTAATTTCGTGACGCCGCTAATTTGTGCATAGTTGGCAAGGGCAGCGGCTACGTCGTCTTCTTGAACAATTACGACATGGCCACCAAGCTGTTCAACAAGCTTTATATGCTGCTGAAGTCGTTCTGAATTTGCATTATTTCGATCATGCTCCTGTACGTTTTGTACGTAGAGAGCTGTAAATTTGCCATGTAATGCTTGTGCAAGTCTTGCGGTAGTTCGAATAACTTTAGCATTCGTAGGAGAACTACTAATACCAACAAGTAAATGCTCTTCGATTTGTACATGATGTTTTGAAGATTCGTTGCTGTTTAATTGCTTATAGTTTATCGTATCTGCAGCTCTCCGTAGTGCAATTTCTCGCAGCGATACTAAATTTTGTTTGCGGAAAAAAGATTGCAGTGCTTTTTCTACTTGTTGTTTTACATAGATTTTGCCTTCTTGTAGGCGTTGGATTAACTCATCTGGTTCAATATCGACAATTTTTATTTGTGCCGCTTGATCAATTAAATAATCTGGAATACGTTCCCGTACCTTGATGTCAGTTATTTCTTCTACTAAATCATGAAGACTTTCAATATGTTGGATATTGACGGTTGTATAGACATGAATACCCTTTGCAAGTAATTCCTCTACATCTCCAAATCGTTTCTTGTGCCGCATCGTTGGAACATTAGTGTGTGCCAATTCATCAATAAGGACAATTTCCGGCTTGCGCTGCAATACCGCATCAATATCTAATTCCTGAAAAGTTTTCCCTTTGTAATTTATTTTTTTCGTAGGGATTTGCTCAAGCCCTTCGAGTAGAGCTAACGTCTCTGGACGAGGATGTGGCTCTACATAACCAACTACCACATCTTTACCTAGTTTTTTCGCCTGATGTGCTGCATCCAGCATTGCATAAGTTTTACCTACTCCAGCAGCATAACCAAGAAAAATTTTTAGCTTTCCTACGAATTGTTCCTCTTGTTGAAGCCTCGCTAAAAACGTCTCTGGAGTTGGACGTGCATTTTCCATCCTCTTTCACCTCATTTGTATTATAGCGTTATCTACCATTAAGAAAGTATTAAGATTTTCGCTCTTTATAGTTTCTTAATGGAAAAAGTGATTTCCTAACACTACATTAATTTGAAAGTCAGTATGATGAGAGCATCCTAATTGGAGGAGGGGTGTTTCGATTGATGGACTTTTATATGATTGGCTTACTAATTATAAGCTTTGCATGTCTTTATGCGTTAACCGCTTGGTGCTTCAAGCTTGTGGAAGAAAAGTAAGGGGGAATAAAAAATGTGGATTGTTATGGGGATTGTACTCGTGTTCCTTTTCGGTTATCTAGGGCATGCATTACTATATCCTGAAAACTATTAATAGGCTGGTAGGAGGTACTACAGTATGTGGCAAATCGCCATTGTATTAATCATTTATTTACCGCTCGTGATTTTAACTGGGCACTATCTATTTCGAGTGACGATGCATCAAAAAACATGGCTTGATCCAATTATGGATAGATTTGATGCTGTTATTTATAAATTATGCGGCATTAAACAAGGCGATATGACGGGTAAACAGTATGTGCTTTCGTTAATTTTGTCGAACGCCTTTATGGTGTTTATTGGATACGTTCTTTTACGCATTCAAGCGATGCTGTTTTTAAACCCAAACGATATTGACAATATGGAATCAACACTTTCATTTAATACCATTATTTCATTTATGACGAATACGAATCTTCAACATTATAGTGGCGAATCAGGACTCAGTTATTTATCACAAATGCTAGTCATTATCTTTATGATGTTTACATCTGCAGCTACTGGTTATGCAGCTTGTATGGCGTTCTGCCGTCGTCTAGTTGCTAAAACTGACACTATAGGGAATTTCTTTGTGGATTTCGTTCGTGTTATTACACGTGTGTTAATGCCTTTATCTATTGTTGTTGCCATTATTTTAGTAGCGCAAGGTTCTCCGCAAACCTTTAGTGCGAATGAAACTGTCCAAACAATAGAAGGTAAATTCCAAGATATTGCCCTTGGACCTGTAGCTTCTCTTGAATCCATCAAGCATATAGGTACTAATGGTGGTGGTTTTAATGGAGCGAATTCAACGACACCATTTGAAAATCCAACGGTCATTTCTAATATTGTGGAAATGCTATCTATGATGTTATTACCAGGTGCTTGTGTAGTTGCATTTAGTTTAATGGTCGCATATAGAAAAAAGAAAACGATATTTGGGAAACAAGGGCTAGCCATTTTTGCGGCAATGAGTATGCTGTTCCTAGTTGGGCTTGTAACTGTGTATGTAGCGGAGAAAGCGGGTAATCCAATTATTAGTGAGCTCGGAATTTCGCAGGAGCTTGGCAGTATGGAAGGAAAAGAGATGCGCTTTGGGGTAGCACAATCAGCACTATTTACAACAGTGACTACTGCTTTTACAACGGGATCTGTTAACAATATGCACGATACATTGACGCCGCTTGGTGGCCTTGTACCGATGTTTAATATGATGCTAAATGTTGTGTTTGGAGGCAAAGGAGTCGGCCTAATGAACATGATGATGTATGTGTTACTAACGATATTCATCGCCTGTTTAATGATTGGTCGAACACCTCAGTTTTTAGGCAAGAAAATTGAAGAGAAGGAAATGAAACTGATCGCTCTTTGTATTTTGATTCATCCTGCTATTATTCTACTATTTTCAGCACTTGCAGTTGCAACAACAGCAGGGGTAGCGGGCATAACGAATCCGGGTGCACATGGTTTATCGCAGGTTTTATATGAGTTTGCATCTGCCTCTGCTAACAACGGCTCAGGTTTTGAAGGATTAGCTGACAATTCAACATTTTGGAATGTGACGACAGGGCTTGCAATGTTCTTTGGACGTTATTTGACGATTATTATTCAACTAGCTATAGCGTCTCTACTTGCTAAAAAAATGTTTTACAGCGATTCGGTGGGAACATTGAAAACGGATAATACTGTTTTTACATTGTTACTTGTTGCGATTGTTTTAATGATTGGTGCTCTTACATTTTTACCAGCATTAGCTCTTGGACCAATCACAGAGCACTTACAACTTTATTTTCATTCAGCTTAAGACGCCCACCTTTTAATGTGATGAGGTGAATGCGGATGTGATTCCTTTTCAGTGGGTATCTGAATACCTATTATGCCAAGGTGAAATTGATTTTAGTAAGGAGAGACACTTATGGAAACTGCAAGAAAAAGTTTTATTACGGGTAAAATGTTTAAAAGCTCGATGATAGACGCTTTAAAGAAGTTTAGTCCAGTATATATGGTGAAAAATCCTGTTATGTTTGTAGTAGAGATAGGGTTTATGTTAGTCCTGTTATTAACCCTTTTTCCGAATATATTTGGTAACGAAGTAGGGGAACATGACCGATTGTATAATGCGATCGTCGCCGTTATTCTTTTTGTTACCATTCTATTTGCTAATTTTGCAGAGTCGATTGCTGAGGGGCGAGGGAAGGCACAGGTTCAAACGTTAAAAAAGACGAAAACAGTGACACAGGCTCGTGTTCTGCTTAGTGATGGCTCTGAAATAGTTAAACAGGCACATGAGTTAAAAAAGGGCGATATCGTTTTAGTTCAGGCAGGAGAGGTTATTCCAAATGATGGAGAAGTCATTGATGGAATTGCTACTGTAGATGAATCGGCGATCACAGGTGAATCTGCACCAGTTGTAAAGGAGCGGGGCGGTGATTTTTCATCAGTTACAGGTGGCACGACGGTTACGAGTGATTGGCTGATGATCGAAATTACATCGATGCCTGGTGAATCATTTTTAGATAAAATGATATCGCTTATCGAAGGAGCTAGTCGTAAAAAAACGCCAAATGAAGTAGCGCTCAATACACTTTTAGTAAGCTTAACAATTATTTTCTTGTTAGTTGTTGTGACACTCTATCCAATGACAGCTTATTTAAATGTGCCGATTTCTATCGCAACATTAATTGCGCTTACAGTTTGTTTAATTCCTACAACGATTGGTGGATTATTGTCGGCGATTGGAATTGCAGGAATGGATAGGGTTACACAGTTTAATGTTATTGCAATGTCTGGAAGAGCTGTAGAGGCTTGTGGAGACGTGGATACATTAATCTTAGATAAAACAGGAACGATTACTTATGGAAATCGTATGGCAGCCGAATTTCTGCCAGTAACAGGCGTGGAAAGTAAAGATTTAATCCGAGCTGCATGGCTTAGTTCCTTAACAGATGATACACCTGAAGGAAAGTCTATTTTGTCACTTGCTTGTGATTTAGGAGTAAAAACAGACGGTGAAGAAAATATTATCAAGTCAAGTGAACATATTCCATTTACTGCACAGACAAGAATGAGTGGTTTGGATATGAAGGATGGCACAAAAATTCGAAAAGGAGCCTATGATACGATAAAAAAAGAAAGTATGAAAGCAGGTTATAGCATTCCTGCAAATTTAGAACAGCTGATCCATCAAGTATCTTCTGTTGGTGGGACACCACTTGTAGTAACGTTAAACGATAAAATTTTAGGTGTTATTTACTTAAAGGATGTTGTAAAGGCTGGACTTAAGGAACGCTTTGAACAACTTCGTGCAATGGGCATTAAAACGGTTATGTGTACAGGAGATAATCCACTTACTGCAGCATCCATCGCAAAGGAAGCTGGAGTGGACAGCTTTATTGCAGAAAGTAAGCCGGAAGACAAGATTCAAGTCATTAAAGATGAGCAGGCACAAGGGAAAGTGGTCGCTATGACTGGTGATGGAACGAATGATGCGCCAGCACTGGCACAGGCAAATGTAGGGCTTGCTATGAATTCAGGTACGAATGCAGCGAAGGAAGCTGCTAACATGGTCGATTTAGATTCAAATCCAACTAAAATTATTGAAGTTGTAGAGATTGGGAAACAATTGCTAATGACTCGAGGCGCACTAACGACCTTCAGTATTGCCAATGATATTGCAAAGTATTTTGCCATTATCCCAGCTATGCTAATGGTCGCTGTACCTGAGATGAGCGCACTAAACATTATGAATCTCAATTCACCTTCAAGTGCGATTATTTCTGCCTTAATTTTTAATGCGGTCATCATTCCATTGTTAATTCCAATTGCAATGAAAGGCGTAAAATATAAGCCGATGAGTGCTGCAAAATTATTAAATAAAAACTTACTTGTTTATGGCGTAGGCGGAATTATAGCTCCCTTTATTGGCATTAAGTTGATTGATTTACTAGTTGGACCATTATTCCATACGTTCGGGTTATAGGAGGAAGTTACATGCGAAAATTTTTTGAGAACTCAAAGCAAGCATTATTAATCACAATGACGATGTTCGTTCTATGTGGTTTTATATACCCGTTTGCTGTGACTGCATTAGCTCAAGGGTTATTTCCTCAGGAAGCAAATGGCAGTTTAATAGAAATGGATGGTGAAGCTGTTGGTTCAGAATTAATAGGTCAAGCTTTTACAGCACCTGAGTACTTCTGGGGACGTGTTTCATCCGTCAATTACAATGTTTATACGGAAGAGGATACGATACCAGATGAAAATGGCCAGGTGAATTATAGCGGTGTTAGCTCTGGAACTTTTAACTATGCACCATCTAATCCAGAATTGAAGAAGCGAATAGAAGCAGATATCGAGAAGTTTTTACTAGCAAACCCAACCGTAAAACGACAAGACATACCTGCTGATTTAATGACTGCTTCAGGTTCAGGGTTAGATCCCCATATCAGTGTAAAAGCTGCACAAATTCAAGTTGAACGTATTGCCCAAGCAAGTGGGCTCTCTAAGAAAGAGATTGAAAAAATTATAGAGGCAAATACGGAAAAACGGTCATTTGGGGTTTTTGGAGAAAATAAGGTGAACTTCCTTATGGCCAATCTAGATATTATGAAAAAAATGGAGGGAAATGAGGCTCATCACTAAAAGTTGCTTGGGGTGGAGTCGCCCAGTCGGATCGAAGATCAACCCCGCGTTATGGTGACATGCAAAAAAAGAGGGATAACAAATCAAAAACAGGTAGAGAAAAGTTTCTTTATTTTCTCTACCTGACTCTATTTTATGCTTGTGAATTTACAAGGATTTTAATATGGTTTCGCTCTTTCATTAGGGCTTCAAAGCCTTCAGTTACGACTTCATCAAGAGCAATTCGTTTCGTCACAAGTTTTTCAGCAGGGAAGTAACCTTGTTTCATTAATTCCATTACTGCTGGGAAAATATCGCGATAAGCAATAATACCTTTTACAGAACGCTCTGTTAAAACAATATTGTTAGGCTGAATGGAAGCCGTAGATTCCCAAATGGAAACGATAATTGTTTCGCCTTCGAATGTTGTGGAATCAATTGCTTGTTGTAATACTACAGGGACACCTGTTACTTCAAATGCAACATCTACGCCACCATTTGTTAATTCATGTAGGCGCGCTACTGCATCCTCGTCTTTAGGATTAATAACTGCTGTTGCGCCTAACTCTAAAGCCTTGGCAGCACGCTCAGCTGAAAGTTCTACTGCGTAAATTTCAGCTGCTCCAGCAGCACGCAATGCTTCGATCACAAGAAGACCGATTGGACCTGTACCAAAGACTGCTGCTTTATCACCAGCTTTTAATTTACTTTGACGTACTGAATGTAATGCTACTGCTGCCGGTTCAACTAGTGCACCTTGTTCATAGGAAAGCCCTTCTGGCATTTTATGTACCATTTTTTCGTCTACCATTGTATATTCAGAGAATCCTCCGCCCCCGCCAGAAAGACCGTGGAAACCTAGGTGCTTACAAATATTATATTTACCTTTTTTACAAGCAGCACATTCGCCACATGCAAGAATAGGTTCTACAACTACGGGATCACCAACTTGTACTTTTGTAACACCTTCACCAACCTCTACTACTTCACCAGAGAACTCATGTCCCATAACAATTGGCGCAATATCTTTACTTACATAGTGAGGTTGTTCCACTGGAATGAAGATTGGGCCAGCTGCGTATTCATGTAAATCACTTCCACAAATTCCTGTCCAATGTACTTTGATCTTTACTTTTCCTGATGCAATTACTGGTTCTTCAATGTTTTCTACTCGGATGTCTTTTGCTTTATACCATTTTGCTGCTTTCATGATAAGTCAACCTCCTCTAATATCTTACATTTTTATCGTAGCATATGGTAATTCTTCAAATCATTAGTTATCAATAAATTGACATAAAATATACTAATTCTTAGCTTATAACATACTAAAACAGGTGTATTGATTAACCATTTTTATCCATCTTAATTAATTTAAAGGTTCTGATTTCCGCTACGGGCTACTCGCTTTGTTGCTGCCGCTTCGCTTTCGCACAGATAAAACATTTGTTGCTGCCGCTTCGCTTTCGCACAGATAAA
>NZ_JBSSFD010000032.1:0-56230 GCF_054062295.1 Lysinibacillus sp. TE18511 | reverse complement strand
TTGACATAAAGAAGCACCTCCTCTAATTTGATACATTTATCATCGTACCGGAGGTGCCTGGTTGTTTATATGCGTTATTTGATTACGGGCTTACTCTCTATCTCCAACTAATAGCTTACCTATCTACTAGCTTCTTTATACATTTGAGAATGAATTTTTAATGACTCCAAGTATAGCTCCCATTGTTTTTACTTTGAACTCATTTGGAACAGCTTCACCTGTGGGGTTTAAGAAATAGTAACTATTGATATTCTCATCGAAGTAATACCCTATACTCGTTAGTGAATGTTGTAAGTCAATTGGTAATTCTACTAGCCCAGTTTGTTCAGTGAAATAATTTGTAGGAAAGATCTTCACATCAATATCTCTTGCTCCAGTATGTACTACAAATAAGTCTTTTTCATGTTGAACGATCCACTGACCTTTTGAATATAAAGAAATTCCGGATCCTTCTAATGAAGATATTCCGTCTAAATTAACACCAAAAATTTTATTTATTATTTTGCGAATTTCTGCGCCTGTTATTTCCCCGTCGTATTGATTTAGATAGTAATCTATTACTTCTTTAGATACAAGTTCATTTCCTGTTGATGAAGAAACCCCATCTGCCTCTTCCTTCGCTTTAGGTAAAATAGGTACCTTATCTAAATTAATCTTGAAAATTAAATCTACAACATGACAAATCTCAGAACTACTAATTTTTTTTCCATAAGAATTTAAATACTTATCCATCGTTTCTGTCTTTTTCATCATTTAACCCTCCCATAAAAAATATAACTCTACAGACTATCACCGCGAATGTTATTTCAAATCTATATAACCTCACAGTCCCATTTATTATACCAAAGTTTAACAATATTTGATGTTTCATCTAAAAATAAGGGCTTTTTATACCGATAAAAACCTCACTGCAGTGGCAAGGTTTGAAGTGACCACTAAAAGTGAGGTTTTATTAAATATTTTCGTATTACGACACTTTGAGCAATACGAGCATCCCCAAAATTATTTTCCTTCTTAATTCCTTTGTTTAAACATCTGTACTCAACATACACAAATTTGATTCTCTGCTATATGAAATTTAAAGATTTAATTTCAAATTTTGGACTTCAACAAGTAAGCAATTAAATAAAAATTCGATCAAAACCTAGATGATTATCATTAATAAAACAATGGAATTCTCATGTTCCTAAAACCTCATTCTCGGTTGTTATCGATTGCCAACATCTTTTTTATGCTCGTAAGCTTTCTGCATATTTTAATACAAGCTGCGTTCGGGAAGTTACTTTAAATTTTCGATACAAATTTTGCAGATGCTTCTTTACTGTATTTTCACTGACATATAAATAACTGGCGATTTCTACATTTTTAAATCCCTTACATAAATACATTAACAGCTCTTTTTCACGTTGTGTAATTTGCAATGACTCGCCTGGCTGCACATATTGATGTAATAAATAAACATTTTCAATCATCCGCTTTACATAAGATAGCTTTTGACTATCCTGCTCTGTAAATGGTCTTTCCCCTTCTTTTCGCAAAAAGCCAATAGCTGCTGTTGGCTTTTGCTGATTGTACAGATACATTACCATTTCATCTATAAAATCATTGAATTGTAAAAAGCGCTCAACATAATACCGCTTTTTCTCCTTCGATATTACTTCATTTCGTAGCATTAATTGAATATCGGGTTGGTTTTGCATATTCACTGGGTGTAAAGGATCATAATATTTATATTCGTGCAGATAGTTTTCTACCGTATATGTCTCTACATTGAAACAAACAGGCTGTTCATTTAACTCTCCATCTGCCACTTCCCAAAATACCGTATGCTCATATTGAAAACATTCACTCAATACTTGCAACATATTCAATTTAAAGTCCTCACTTGTTTGTTGTATATTCATATTCGAAATCTTAAACGTTGCTTCTAATAAATACTCCACCTCTTTTTGCTCATACAATATCAATTCCTCCTTTTCTCTACTAAGTTCATATATTCTCGCTCAAGACAAATTATCCTTTTGGGTAATATCAATTTTTTTCATTTCAATTTAAGATGAATTTGTAAGTCAAAACTATCATGAGGTGATCAAATGAATTTACAGGAATATGCATCATATGACGGTATTGGATTAGCGGAGTTAGTAAAAACAAAGCAAGTGACACCACACGAACTTACAAAATTAGCGCTACAAGGTATCGAAAAGGTTAATCCTTCGATTAATGCCGTTGCCAGCGTGTTAGAGGAACAGGCTGACAAAGCGATTTCAACTTTAAATGATAATCAACCATTTGCAGGTGTCCCATTTTTAATTAAAGAAGTTGTACTCCATGCGGAAGGTGTGCCACATAGTATGGGCAGTCGTGTTGCAGAAAATGCTGTAATGTCCGTCGATAGTGAATTAATGAAACGTTTTAAAAACGCTGGTTTTGTATTAAGCGGTACAACCACAACACCAGAGTTCGGCTATAATGCCGCAACGGAGGCTGTCATTTATGGTCCAACACGTAACCCTTGGAATCTAGACCATAGCCCTGGTGGTTCAAGTGGCGGTGCAGCCGCTGCTGTCGCAAGTGGTATCGTCCCAATCGCGCATGGTAATGATGGAGGTGGATCCATTCGTATTCCTGCATCATGCAGTGGTATCGTTGGCTTAAAGCCTTCACGTGGTCGCGTGCCAATGGGGCCTTATAATAGTGAGGCATTAAATGGGCTAGCAATTGAATTTGCGCAGACAAAAACCATTCGTGATACCGCTACATTACTGGACCAAGTAGCTGGGCCAGACTTAGGATGCTATTCGATTATTCAAAGCCCAGAAATGCCTTACAGTAAAGCGATTCAGCAAAAGGTACGTCCACTGAAGATCGCCTGGACAACAGAAACAAATTCGGGTGCATTCGTTGATCCGGAATGTATCGAGGCCGTACATAAGGCCGTAAAATTATTAGAAGAGTTAGGGCATGAAGTAGTCGAAGCTCGACCAGTTTACGACGAAGCACCATTTTCACGCGCAACGGTAAATATTTGGACAGCGAATATTTATAAAATGATTGTGGGAGCAGCAGAATTAACAGGTAAAACACCTTCACGCGATAATATTGAGGCAGCCATTTGGCAATGCTATGAATACGGCAAAAACTTAAAAGCTAGCGCACTTTTAGAAGCTATTAATACGAATGCACTTGTATCACGTCAAGTAGCGACATTCTTTGAAGATTATGATGTGCTTTTAAGCCCAACAATCGGCACATTACCAGCGAAAATTGGTGAGCTAAATGCGGATAATCCAAATATCTCGGCAATTGAATGGACAGAGCAAATTTTCACATACGCGCCGTTTACCAATTTGTTTAACGCAACAGGTCAACCGTCGTTATCATTGCCACTTGCGATGAGTGCATCTGGCTTACCAATCGGGCTGCAATTTACAGGACGCTTCGCAGATGAGTTAACTCTTCTACAGCTTGGGAAACAATTAGAAGAATCTGCGCCATGGAAAGATCGTAAACCACCCGTACATGTGGGTGCAGAAGTTGCAGAAATTGCGACAACATAAAAAAGTAGGTGCAAGATTTTTTCTTGTACCTACTTTTTGCTAGTTTACGGATATGTACGACATTTACTTATGGTGCGGTTCACCATAATGTAGCTAAGTGCGTTTTACAAAAAGTATTTTATTCCCTCTATTAGAAACAACATAAATACTCCTGAAAATAATGCTAATTTTCTTCTAATATTATTATTAGAATTGTATTTTTTAATATACAGTTCTGCCTTTTCTATTTTTTGTTTACTATTTTCCGAATCAGTAGAGTCTATGCCTTCTCTAACTATAGCCTTATGATAGTCAATATCATCATGATTTTCTGATTGAGCTAATAAAGCTGAGTATCTATCTCCAAATTCATCATGTTTTTCTTTATCTCTTTCGAAGGCAGTTTTATTCAACTTCATTTCAATTATGTAACGTTGAATATCTAAATGTAAACGCGTAAGCTCCATATAATTAGATTGAAATTTAGAAACTTTTTCACCATAGTTTTTATTTGAAACATACATAGTAAATAAAGTAATGAATACAGAACTAGCCAACAGAGTTAATGGCAAATTGGTGAATATAGTCTTTACACTTTTTATACCTATAGATTCTGTAACAGCATATCTAACTGAAAGAGTCGTTATAACTATTGAGTAAAAAATAGTTATAAATTTATAATAGGCATCTTGGCTTCTATATCTCTTTGCAGCTTCTATTCTTGCACTTCTAACGATTTTTACTCGTCGCTCTAAATCTAATAAAAGCTCCCTCATATCTTGAATATTTCTAATATCCATTAAAAGTGCCCTTTCTAAATCTTAATTTAAAAATTTTATCTATGCTCATGCCCCTACTTATTATCCAGTTCTTTAAATTGTTGCTTCTCAATCTGCTTAACTTTTTGAAGGCGTAGGTAAATCCTCCGGCATTGTTCCGCCTAATTCTTCAATTGTTTTCCTAACTTTTGCACCTACATCAAAATGTGTTTTATTTGCTTCTAATTTTGAAGAAATATTTTCTCTTCGTAACTTTTCATCTGTTTGAGTTGCTCGGAATAAATTGGCTGCAAACTCAGTACTTCCCATATAATCTAAAATCTTCTGACTCTTTTTCAAACCTCTTTTAGTATGAATTTCTTTTTGCCCTAAACCACCATACAAACCTTTATATCCATAATTTTGAAATATAGCATAATCAACAGGCGTTTCAACACCAACATTTTGCGCAGCTTCAGCTAAAGATTTATTATGTTCTTTTAATTCATTTCGAATTGCTAAACGTTTCTTATCTTCACTTAATGAATCAAACTCTTCCTGAAGCTCTTGCTTTCTTGTTTGAACTGCAAAATAGGTTTGACCTAATGCTACAACTTCTTTAGAGAGATCTGCATTTTGTACAACTAAGTAACAAGCATATCTTGAAAGTACTATATCCTCTATTTCACGTTCTGCACCAGAACCGAGTTGAACCATTTTGTTGACGCCAACAAAATGGTCTAAAACATTTTGATTACTCGATTCGCAAGCTATCTTTGCTTTTTCAATTACCTTTAAAAAATTTCGCCATTCTTTATATTGCAAGATTTGTTGCATATCTCTTGCGTACCAAAACTCTTGCTCATATTCATTTATATTTTTATATTGTTCAAAAGTGGATTCACCATATTTTTCAATGTTACTCTTAAATAATCCTCCTTTATATTCCTATAAATATATTATAAAACAGCATAGTATAAATTTACATACAACGCTGTTTACTAAAAGAGAAATTATTCATCTATTTTACAATATTAATGACATCGAACAGAAAACCGCACCTACTTTGGTACGGTTCACCGTAATATATCAAAATGAGATTTGCCTTAAATATTGCTTTAATTGTAATGCTCATTTCCACCTCTCTAATTTATGAAGGTTTTTTACAAACATCCCTGCCAAAAACTTCGGAAAACCCATTTCGATGCATTTATCTTTTACAAATCGTTTCATTTCATCTACAGAAATGTCCTTTTGCGTGAATTCCCCTTCTTGATAACAATGCTTACAGTACATGCAACTTTTATTTAAATTTTTCTCTGTACCACGATCTTCATTTTTTTTTAATGGCATGGCACAGCTTTGGCATTTTTTAAATTCTTTCATACTATTACCTCAAAATGTACTTTTATTAAGCTTCTAATGTTTTATAAATCTTTTTGACTCTTTTTAATTGTGGTGCTGTTAGGTATTTTTCTCTTTTTCGTAACACATTCAATAATTCCTCTTTATTTTCATCTGTTACGGCTAAGAGCGTACTTTCCGAATGCTGAGGAATTTCCTTTGGTCTGCAATTCTCAAGGTGATGGAGTAATATTGGAAAAATCACATCATTGTTTTCCTTACTGACGGCTGCTAGCTTCGCAAGAGTTAGGACACCTTTATCAACTGTAATAACCGAACCAACTTTCATAGCGCTTTTTAATATGTCAAGATGAGCCATAATGGTTTCTGATGCTTCCTCAGCAATCGTTGCTAATGCCGTCATTCCACCCCAGACCAAACGATTATTACGGCTTTTTAGCAACTCTATAAAAGTCAGGACATACGTACTTATGAGTTCTGGTTTAACTTGTCCAATTTCGTACGCTACTTTAATACAATCGTATTGAATCTTTTTATCTTTGCAAGTTAGGTTTTCAATTATTTCTTCTATGCCCGCATAATTTTCTTCATTAGCTAATTTATGTGCCAGCTCAATATTTGGCACTTCATCATTTCGACTTAGCTGAGAAGCTAACAGGTTCACAACTGACATGATTATCCCTCATTTATCAAATTTATTTTATGTATATACATCATCACATTTAACCCGTAATGAATCTATCTGAGGTTCTCAGCACAATTTAAGTCTGATAACGAAATAAATTCAACCTCTTCATTTTTACAAATACTAATTATGTTACTTATGCTATCTGAATGGTTAGCTTCTGTTGATAAAATTAAACCGCACCTACTTATGATACGGTTCTCCGTAACTATTGTAAGTGCGGTTTTTTCATCTACGTTTATAAAATAAAAAAGCCGGTGATAGGCATGCTAAGTGAGCAACTTCAAAAGCAACTCATTGAGACTTTAAACAATAGCTTACTCCTAATTTTATTATGCTATTTGGTTCTTTTGCAAAAGGGACAACAAAAAATGCATGCCTATAGTATGTAACATTAAATTAATAACGTGCAGGGATCATTGATACAATTAAAGAACGAGAAAGTGCATTTAGCGAAAAATGATGTTATCTTAAAATTAACTTCGTATAACTATTTGTTTTTTTGCCCTTTTTTGTTCGTACATTTTTTGATCTGCTTCAACAAATAACTGTTCCATTTTGTTGATAGATTGCTCACTAACAGCATAACCAATTGAAATATTGATTCGCATCTCATGATTTATACTATATATGTCAATCGCTGACTGTAGCCCCTCATAATTTGTACATATTTGAACATCGGTAATTCCCGCTTGAATAATCACAAACTCATCACCGCCAATTCGTGCTACAACTGCTTCTTGCGGAAAATAATTCACTAAAATTTCCGCTGTTGCACAAATCAATTCATCTCCTTGCTTATGACCAAAATTATCATTAATATATTTTAATTCGTCTAAATCACATAACATAATGCTAATTGATGTATTAACTTCTTTGTTATACTTATTCATCTTCTCTTCAAAATAACCGCGATTGTAAAGGTTCGTTAAAGAGTCATGCGTAATTTGATATTTCAAATCCTGCTCTAACTTTACCTTTTCATCAATATTACGCATCACGCCTTGTATCGCAACTAAGTCTCCATTTTTATAGATTGGCGTCGTAAATTCTTCAAACCATCTATAAATCCCGTTCGTACCACGAAGGCGTTGAATAATTCCTTTACTATAATCTGCCCCGTCCATTACTTTTTGATTCATAATATGTAGATCATCTGGATGAACCAGTTTAAATGGCATATTTGGGTCACTTTTTAATATATCTAGCGTCCCCTCACCTAAAAAATAATCGACTGAAGGTGTAGTGTAGCAATGCTTATATTCTGGCTTTAATTCATAATAATAAATAATATCCTTAGACATCTCTACTAATTTCAAAATACTACCATTATCTTTAAAATTCGTTGTCTTTTTTGCCTTTATACATTTCATACAGGTAAAGAGAATAATGATTCCCGTTATAAAACCAAGCGCAAAATATGTCCAGTTTGTCATTGATGCTCCTCCGCTCAAGTATATTTAAAATATCGGTTCATTAGGCCTAATAAATTGTAAGCTATTTAATTACAGATACTACTTTGTACATGAAATTTCTCGTTATTTTAATATAACATATTCATCAAGTATTTTATGAATATTAGTTTATGACACAACCCATCTTCAAATAATTAATTGGAATGTACCTGTTGTAGATTCTTTGTATTGATGCTAGTTTTATTAAAAAACAGCAAAAAACCACCAAGTCGTTATTGCTTCAACGTTCTTGGCGGTTATTTTTTAAAACCGCACCTACCTATGGTACGGTTCTCCGTAACTAATCTAAATGAGGTTATTGTTCATTATTTTCATAATTAAATTTAACAAAAAAGATAGTGCCTTCCGATCCTGTTTGAATTTCTATTTTTGCATTATGACGGGCAGCAATGGCATAACATACGCCTAACCCCAATCCAGTTCCATTATCTTTGGTCGTGTAAAATGGAGTACCTAGTTTCTCTAATACTTCAGGCCCGATACCTTTTCCTTGATCCCGCACTGCAAGTACCACACAATTTTGACCTTCCTTGTAGGTGCTAATGGTTAGAACTTTCCCTGTGCTCATCGCTTCTAAGCCATTACGGTATAGGTTTATTAATAATTGCCGTATCTCATTACGATTTAAAAGTAATTCCGGAATGTCATTTGTATCGACTTGAATATATTTATTTTGATTATACGCATCAATCTTTATTAAAGGAATAATATCGTGGATAATTGAATTTAAATCTAACATCTGCAAATCCGATTTCCTTGTATTACCCATAGAGAGAAATTCAATAATAATAGAATTGGCACGGTCAAGTTCTTCAATCATTAAATTAAAGTACTTATTATGTTTCTCATAGATGTTCTCTTCTTTTAATAACTGCAAAAATCCTCGTACTGTTGTCATTGGATTTCTAATCTCATGGCTGATACCTGCTGCCATTTGCCCTATTAAATCTATGTTGGATAACCTTTTCAATTCTTTCTCATATTGCTTTTTTTCCGTTATGTTTTTAAAAATACAACAAATACCATTATCATACGGGTATGCAATAACTTCGTGCCAATATTCATCAGAGGTAGAAAGAAATTCGAAATGAACTGTAGTTCGCTCTGACATTGCACGATGAAACTCCTTATACATAACTGTGTCAACGCTACTCGGGAAAACCCCCCATATATTCTTGCCTAATACATCTTTTGCTGTTTTTCTTTGTGGAAAATATTGATGCTTATTTACGTACGTAAATTCCCATTTATTATTCAAAGTAAAGAATCCATCCGTAATACTTTCAATCACACTTGTAACTTTTTCATTAGCGGCAGCTAGTTCTCTCGTTCGCTCTTCCACCATGCTTTCAAGTTGATCCATATATAACAAGTTTGAAAACGTAGGAGCTGTGGCATCAACGATAGATTTAGCCAGTTGAATTTGGGAATTATCGTAATTGTGAGCTTTTTCCTCTTTGCCACCAACGATTACCCCTAATACTTCTCCCATTGAAACCAATGGAATCATCAGTAGACTCTTACTATCTATATTTTTTGTTTGAATAACCTCGTGGATCTTGGCTTCATAGCTTTTCTCCATCCAATCCGCTTCTGTCCATTCACAGTCCTTGCTTAACTTCGTTGTTTTAATCGTTGTTTTGTCTAGCGGGTCTAAAAGGTGGACAGCCATGTTTTTACTCTCTAAAATCTGTCCTAAGTAAAAAAAACATTTATCAAAACTCTCCTGTATCGAGGAACACATTGATAAATCACGGGTAACATTTAGTAACAGCTGCTTCTCGGCAATAAGGGTTTCCTTTTGTGTTAAATTATTTGCGTTTTGAATTGCGACGGCAGCCATATTTACATAAGCTTCAACACTTTGAATTTCTGAATCTGTTAAGTTCTTTGGAGCTCCATAATCAAATAAAAAAACCAGACCGAATAACTCTTGCCCAAATGAGATAGGCAGTACTAATAAGGACTTAATTTTGAACGCATAAACTGGTCTCGTATCCAGCCGATGATCCTTTGAGGTATCAGGGATATAGATGGTTTTTTTGGTTTCAATAACTTCTTTTGCCAGTATGTCTATTTCAGGATCAATTACCTGAGTATCGAGTGCTACGCCATTTATAGTCTCTGGTTTTCCTGCAAACCCTCTAAATGTTCCATCTTCCTGGGGTAAAAAAATTCCAACAGCGTTGCATTGAACAATCTCCTCTGATATCGCCATTGTTACACGCTGCAATACTTCACGTAGTTCTAATTTTGTATTTATTATTTTTGTTATATTCGCGAGCCTAGAATATCTCGCCTGATCACTTAACATTCACATAGCCTCCAATTATAGACATAATAAAATAAACATGATAATATCAGTGAAAATCAAGACCAACCTGCCATTTTCGATTTTCTCCTGTATTCTTTTCTTACCCTTGTTTTACATAGAAAACCGCACCTACTTATGGTACGGTTCTCCTTTCATAATCCTAAAACTCCTATAAATCTGCTCCACCAACACAAGCTTCATCAGCTGATGTGGTAAGGTCATCTTTCCAAAGGATTGCTGCTCATCTGCTCGCTCCAACACATCATCATGTAAGCCAAGGGAGCCGCCGATGACGAAGGCAATTTTGCTTTTGCCATAGGTCATGAGAGATTCGAGATCTGCTGCCATTTGTTCAGAGGTTTTCATTTTGCCATTAATGGCTAGGGCGATAACGTATGTATCTGGGCCGATTTTAGATAGAATACGTTCACCCTCTTTTTTCTTAACGATTTCCATTTCGGCATCGCTTAGTTGCTCGGGTGCTTTTTCATCTGGTACCTCGATTAGATCCATTTTTGCGTAACCACCGAGACGTTTTACGTATTCGTCTATGCCCATTTTTAAGTACTTTTCTTTTAGTTTTCCGACTGATACAATCGTTATATTCACACGTTATCCACCTTTACAATTCATTTACAAACAAATTATCCACAAAAGTTATCAACATATCCACATAGCGTTCCTATATATTGTGTAAAGTTATTTACTTGATACAATATATTCTGCAGGTTGTTCACAGTAGCTACATTTTGTGGATAACTTTTTATCCTCTTCGACTTTATCCATAATTGGGAACTCTTTTTGTTCTGCCACAAACATGTCTAAAGCGTGATCTATATGGTTTTCACAGCTGTATTTTTCCATTATTACACCTCTTCTTATTTTTCAAAATTTCCACAAACTTATTCACAATTGAGTCTGTGTTATCCACAGTCTATTGTAACAAAGGACAAGCCAGTATGGAAGAATAGGCTTTCTATCGCTATTCGCTGGTGTAATGTTATTATTCACAATTTTCTAGTTATCCACAATATTTTCTAAATCATTCATTCAACTGCTTTCGAATATTTTTTCAACATCAAAAAATCAGTGGGAATTCTATAATCCCCACTGATTGTTCATTTATAATGTATTGCTATTTGTTAATGTTAGTGATAGCTCCACCAATTTACCTTGGCGATATACTTTCATCGTTAATTTATCACCAACTTTTTTGTTGTTATATAAATGTTTGCGTAAATCGATTGCTGTTTCGATTTTTTTACCATCCATTTCAACAATAACATCGTACTGTTGCGCGCCTGCTTTTGACGCTGGTGAATCATTCACAACATCTGTTATAACAACACCTGTTGTGATGTCTTTTGGCAATTTTAAAGTTTCTTGTTGGTAGAATGACGGAACATCCGTTAAGTCTACGAATGAAATACCCATTGTTGGACGGTTCATTTCACCATTTTTCTCTAATTCCTCGATAATTGGAATTGCTGAGTTAATTGGAATTGAGAAGCCTAGACCCTCAACAGAGGATTCAGCAATTTTCATGGAGTTTATGCCGACTAAATCACCAGCAAGGTTAACAAGTGCTCCACCACTATTACCAGGGTTGATTGCTGCGTCTGTTTGTAATACTTCTTGTTGCCAATCCACTGTACCATCACCATTTATGTCAACTGGTACAGAACGGTCCTTACCAGAAACAACACCTGTTGTAACAGAGCCATAGAACTCTAAGCCAAGTGGGTTACCAATTGCGATGACTGTTTCACCTTGTTTTAGTACATCTGAGTTACCGAATTTCGCAACTGTTTTAACATTTTTAGAACTGATTGAAATAACAGCTAAATCTGTCCAAGGATCGCGTCCAACTAATTGTGCTTCTTCTTTCGATCCATCTGGCATTGTTACCTCTAACTGTTTTGCACCTTCAATAACATGGTTATTTGTCACGATAAAGGCTGTGTTACCTTGTATTTTATAAATAACACCTGAACCGCTTCCAGCAGGCTGGCTAGTTGTAGTTGGTGGGTTCCAGAATCCACCACTTGTCACTTCTTGAATATTAGTAATCCCTACAACAGCAGCTGAAGTCTTATCTACCGCTTTCGTTACATCGGTTGTTACTTCCGTTGCAACTTGATTGATGTTTGTTTCATTTTTACCTGTGCCGCTTGTACCTGGCATTTGATTGACAAGTCCAGGTAACATGAGCCAAACAAGTAAAGCGCCTATGATGACACCGATAAAACCGGTAAATAAATAGCCACCTTTACCTCCGCCACCGCTTTTCTTTTTATGACGCTTTTCTTGCATCTCTCGCTCCTCTCGTTCGAGTCGCTCCTGAAGAGGTGATTTCTCTATTTTATCGTCTTTTAGAAAATCACTGTTTTTATCATCATCTTGAAAATTGCTCATTCTCCTCATCCTTTCAATTATTAGTATTTGTTAGTTGTTACCCTTATATTACGGTTCAAACATTAAAATCAGATGAAAAATAAATAAAATGGATATAAAAATAGCTGTTCAAAGCATTTGCTATAAAATGCTATTGAACAGCCTCATTAAAGATTCATTTTTTATTGTTTAAACCGTGACTAATTTCGTCGGTTCCTCTGCTTCTGTATCAAATAAATTTAAATACTCTCCGACAATAATGCCGCAAGATTGCAATGTTTGTGTAACACTCATGCGCGCAAGCTCTTTCATGTTATTGTCCTTACTCAAATGTGATAAATAAATATTCGTTGGTTTTTCAAATACTACCTCACTCATTGCAATGGCTGCATCCTCATTTGAAACGTGCCCTACATCACTTAAAATACGACGTTTTATAGACCACGGATAACGTCCCATTTGCAGCATATTGACATCATGGTTACTCTCAAATACAAAGGAATCAGCACCTCGAATGATGCCTTTCATACGGTCGCTTACATAACCTGTATCCGTTATAACTACAAGCTTACGCCCATTTTCATGAAAGCTATAGAACATTGGATCTGCTGCATCATGTGATACGGCAAAGGATTCAATAGCTAATGAGCCGAAATGCTTGACTGTATCCATTTCAAATTCAAAACGTTGCTCTAACGGAATATCACCAACAAGCCCGTCCATCGCCTGCCACGTTTTGGCGTTTGCATAAATGGGTACATTATATTTTCGAGCCAATACACCTATTCCTTTAATATGATCACTGTGCTCATGTGTAACGAAAATGCCACTTAGCTGTTTCATATTGCGGTCGATTTTTGTAAATAGTTGCTCCATCTTTTTACCACTGAGACCGGCATCGACAATAAATGCATGATCCTCATTCTCTACATAAATCGAATTGCCTGTACTGCCACTTGCTAAAACACTAAACCGCATTATTCAACTCCCCAGTCTTCTTCTTCGCCCTCTTGCTTGTTTTCTTGGATTTCAATAACATTACCTTCACTAGCATTGACAAAATATTCTTCTGTTTCTCCATCTAATTTCACTTGTACTTCCCATGTCGGTACTAACACTTGCTTTTGCGTTAAATACCCCATTGTCGAGTAACCTAACTTCATTTGCGTAATATGCGAATCTGGCTTTAGTAGCGATTTATTATAAAGTGTCTGGATAATTTGAAGTGGTGGTATGACAGTTTCCTGTTTCTCCATTTCTTCAATATTATCAAGCATCGTTTGTTCATACATTGTAACTTCGTTGTCCATATTCCATTGTACTTTTAATAAAGCACTCTCATTGTAATAGAACATTCGATTACCTTTTTTCTGGAAGAATATTGCGGTTCTTTGCTCACGATCTACCTTCCATAATGCATAAGAATCCCCATCTTTTACGTTTGCACGGACAAACTCTGTAATACTTGTCTCATCATCATTTCGTAATTTCACAGGGTTTAGAATATCAACATGTACAAGTGTATCATCCTCACCTATAATATTTGCTTGCTGATTGCTCTTAGTAAATTCAGTAAGTGTAAATTTATGCACTTTGCCCGTAATATAAACAACAAATTCATTACTATTAGGAAGTGATCCATACGTAATATTATCCTCTTTTAAACGGGCTTCTATTGTTTTTTCACCAGGTATCTCCACGCTCTGCGCTTCATTATAGCGATTTAAATAAAAATAATACAAAAAGATATTTAAGATTAAAAAAACGAATATAAAAATAGATTTTGTTCTATTCCAATCCATTTTTGACACCTCCTAATGTTTCAGGCGTCAGATTCGTCCATACACCGTTACTTATCGCAAACCAGCACGGTTCTAATGTCATATTTTGTTTACTTTTATCTTGCGTTAAATAGTAACCCACAACAATATCATCTATATCTGATAATACAGTGTTATTAAGCTTTTGAATCTTTTCAACGATTTCCGATCCTGATGGCAGTTCTTTAATCTCCTTTTCGGATGGAATGTCTGTACTTAAAGAATAGTACGGACGTTTGTAGCGGAAAATACGATTATCTCCCCAAATAGTTGTAATTCGATTTATAGCTTGATCACTATAAACTGGTAATCCATGTAAATATAGCTGATAATCTAATTGGTTATTATTTGTACTTGTTGATACATAGCGATAATCAGCTGTAAAACCTCCATGTTCATTGATAAATTCAAAGCTATCCGTCAAGAGCTTAGAAGGTTCTATTTTTATACTACTTTCTGCAGTTGGATAAACAAAAATCAATGATTTCAAATTCTTATCAACCGTCATCAGTGACGTACCATCTTGATATTTTACAGAGTGTGGACTTTCATCCGTGCGCTGAACAACATTTGGTTCTGTAAATAACACATCTTTAAAAACATCAGGTGATTTCTCATTGATAAAATACGTATATTTTGTTGATTCAACTTTATCGTTATCAATATAAAGTGAAGTAAAACCATCACGCTCCACTTCTTTAAAAGTGTCGTATGTTTTCGCTGGTTCAATAACATTTCGTACAAATTGATTAGCATTTTGTAGACTGACATGCGAACGCATCAATGTTTGATTATTGCTACTTATGAAAAATACTTGTAATTCTTTGTTATTATAATTACTCCAATCTATAACCATACGATTAAAGGTTGTTTCAGGTAGCTCCTTGTCGGCAAACTGAAAAATTGAGCTAAAGGCGGAGTAAGGAATTTCGCCAGCAAAAAAGATAGACATACAATTATTAGAACGAATCATCTCGTTTACAGAGCTGGCCGTAAGGTTATTGTTATCGCGCACTAGATCAATATTCCAGCCCACAAATGACTTCATAATATCTTCCATTGCAGCATTAGATACAGTTCCGGTAAATTCCTTATCAAAACGGTAAATAGCCTTATAAGGACGAATTACATCTTCCATTTTTTTTTGTGGTCCAATTTGGATTTCTTTTTCCTCAGTTTTTTCAATCACTTTATAATCTGGCGTGTATGTCCAATTCAAAAAGGTTAAAACCACACTTAACATAACGAGTAGGAATAATACAACTGATTTAACTGGTTCTATATATTTCATTCCCACTCACCTGCCTCGTCAAAATCATCTAAATCAAGTGGTAATGTGAAGAAAACCGTTGTTCCTTGCCCTTCTTCACTTTCAGCCCATATTTTACCACCATGAGCTTCAATCATTTCCCTGGCAATAGCTAGCCCTAGACCTGTGCCGCCCATAGAACGAGCACGAGCACGATCCACACGATAAAAACGATCAAAAATACGTCCCACATTTTCCTTAGGAATTCCCATACCATCATCAGAAATCATGACCTTTAACATATTCCCTTGCACAGTAAAGCCAAAGCGAATATTGCCTCCATCTGGTGAATATTTAATAGCATTAGAAATGATATTATCGATAACCTGTGTCACCTTATCCGTATCAATTTCTACATAATAAGATGCCTCTGGGAATAACCGTTCAAACATCACTTTGTCTGACTTAGACATTTCAAAGCGATCGATAATTCGGTTAAAGAAGGAATGGAATAGAACAATGTCTTTATTCAACTCATAATCTGTACTGTCCATTCGTGATAACTGCAACAAGTCATTCACTAAGCGGATCATACGCTCTGTCTCTGTTTGTGTGACATTCAAAAATGTTGGAGCAATGTTTTCATCTTTCCATGCACCGTCTGCTAATGCCTCTAAATAACTACGCATCGTCGTTAATGGTGTCCGTAATTCATGGGACACATTTGATACAAATTCTCGGCGGTCCATCTCTATCTTTTCCTGCTCTGTAATATCGTGCAGTACAGTAATTAAACCATTAATAAAACCAGTTTCTTTTTGAATAACAGAGAAATTCGCACGTAAAATATACGGCGCGTCTGCTGTACTGAAATCTAAATTCACCGCATCATTCATATGAATTAAATCTTCAAAACTATACTCTTGGTCAATGCCTAAAACAGATGCAATCGGACGACCTACTGTTATATCTCTTGTAATATGCAGCAGCTCGAGTGCGGGATCATTAATAAGAATGATGCGCCCTTTTCGATCGGTTGCAATAACACCATCCGTCATATTACTAAGGACCGAATCGAGCTTTCGCCGTTCTGCCTCTGTAGTAGATTGCGCCTCCTGCAAGCGATTCGTCAAATGATTAAAGGTTATAGCAAGTTGACCTATCTCATCTGTACCATAAACTCGTACTTTTCGTGAATAGTTTCCTTTTGCCATCGCCTGAGCCTGCTTACGCATATCTGCAATTGGCTGTGTAATTGTTCGTGCCACTAAAATTCCTAAAAAGATAGTAACCACCAAGGACACGGCCGTACCACCGAGGAAAATACGGTTAATGTCATTCACCTGTTCGAAAACAGATTCAATATTAGCTTCAATATAGAGTACCCCAACGATTTCATCATCAGGACCTGCACCATCTCGAATTGGCGAAGCTAACACCCACACTCGGTTTCCTGTATTACTATCAAGTTTGATGTTTTCAAATAACGTTTCTGCAGAGATGGCACGTCGTACGAGATCATTATTCGAGCGCTGTCCAATCAAATTTTGATTGTCTATCTCAGATGTGGCGCGAATACGTTGTCTAGTATCGATAACGCGGATTTCTAAAATGTCTTCATTAGAAACATCCTTCAACCCCTCGGAAAACTCCATTACAATTGTTTTCAAGCTTTCTTCAAGAGATGGCATAGTTTCATCGCGTTCTTTTAAGATTTCTTCGCGAATGCTATATTCCATCAAATCGACACGTTGAAAAATGGAATCTCGGAAATTGGTTTTTAAATTGTCCTCTAATTCGCGCGCAAAATAAATACCTATTATTTGCAAAGCTAGCAGGATTAACAAAATATAAATTAGTACTAGCTTGACATGAATGGATTTAAAGAAGCTTACTTTCTGCATTCCTATTTACTCCTGTTCAGGATTTCGTAAATAATACCCTACACCACGGCGTGTTACAATCCAAGCTGGGTGACTTGGGTTATCCTCTATTTTTTCACGTAAACGACGAATTGTTACATCAACTGTTCGTACATCGCCAAAATAGTCATAGCCCCACACAGTTTGTAGTAAATGCTCACGCGTCATTACTTGTCCAATATGCTTACCTAAGTAATGTAATAACTCAAACTCCCTATGGGTTAATTCAATTGACTCATCACGTTTCAATACTAAGTAGGCATCAGGCTGAATAACAAGCGACCCTACCACAATTTCATTGGACGCTTCTTCAACCTCTTCGGCAGCAGGGGCTACCACTTGTAAGCGACGCATATTTGCCTTTACACGTGCAATAAGCTCACGTGTACTAAATGGCTTTGTCACATAATCGTCTGCGCCCATTTCTAATCCTAATACTTTATCAATCTCAGAGCCTTTTGCTGTTAGCATAATGATAGGAAAATCATATTTTTTTCGTATTTCTCTACAAACTTCCATCCCATCACGCTTTGGTAACATTATATCTAAAAGCATTAAATCTGGTTGTTCTTCTTCAACCTTCGCTAGTGCTTCATCTCCATCATAAGCACAAATAACTTTGTAGCCTTCTTTAATTAAATTAAACTGTAAAATATCTGCGATTGGTTTTTCATCGTCAACAACTAAAATTGTTTTGTCCATCTTTTTTCTCCCTTTCGCTATTTATCTATTCTTAAACGAAGTGTAATGATCTATTCTTAAACAAAATGTATTTATCCGCTGGATGCTTTAGTCCAACAGAGAAAGTGCAGTGCTAACATAGCAACAGCAAAATGGTTTTGTCTGTGCGAAAGCGCAGCAACAGCGACAACACAATGTTGGTCACTCAGGCGTTTCCACAGGCTGTGAAGTTCTTAACCTGAGTTCCTCTATTTCAACGGATGTTAGGACACCCACTGAAAAATAACTTTAACCCGCATTCATCTCACTACCTATAGAGATGGGAGACTTCTGTACCTGACGCTACGCTTTCGGTACAAAAATTATCTGTACCTGACGCTACGCTTTCGGTACAAAAATTATCTGCTGAAAGAAGTTAAAGTCACTACTCTTAACTCTACCATGCTTTTAACTTCTATGCATTATTCTAAATCTAAAGACATTAGACGATATTGTATTGAACTACATTTCGACAAATATTTCTCGGGAAATAACTTGGAATTATAAAAGAACTATACAAAAAGACAGCCCCTTTTTGGCTGCCTTCTATCCGAATGGATTAACGACCTACATATGATAATGGATTTACTAACGAACCATTCTTTTCAACTTCAAAGTGTAGATGTGTACCTGTTGAATTTCCAGTAGAACCCATAATACCTATAACAGAACCTTTTTCTACTACCTGCCCGACTTTAACATTAATTGAAGATAAGTGTCCGTAAAGTGTCGTATAACCATTATTATGATTAATCACGATACGATTACCATAGGTACCTGATACGCCAGCTGCGGCAACAACGCCATTATCAGAAGCTAAAATATTGTAGTTACTTGGACGGGCAATATCAATACCACGATGGAAATCTCCCCAACGTTCACCCATCTGACTTGAAATAGAGCCACCTACAGCAGGCCAAGAAAATTCACCCGTGCCACGAGATGAAATTACTTTCGTACCAACAACTTCAATTTGGTCAACAGGTTGCTGTACGATTTTTTCTTCTGACGCAACTTTGGATGTACGATTCCCATTTTCAGACGTTAACAAATAAGTAGTTTCTTTCTTTCCATTAACACCTTGTTGTTTAATTACTTTCTCACCTTTATACATCGTCGGATCTTCTTCGATTATTTTTTTAAATGGAATTTGATCAGTAACTTTCTTTTCCTGTTTTACTTCAAGTGTTACAAATGGTTTAGCGACTGTTACGTTTAATGCTTGTCCGATTTGTAAAACTGTATCAACCGTGATACCAGGATTTAACGCTACTAGCTCAGCTGTTGTTAAATCATGTTTTTTAGCAACCGAGCCTAGAACATCACCTGATTGAATTTTATATGTTTCTTGCTCAAGAGCGCCTGTCATTAAATATTTCACAGCTTCCTCAGGTGTTACAATAGCATTCGGGGCTACTTTTTGTGCTGCACCTGAAATTCCCTGTTTAAAAGAAATATCTAAAAGGCGTGTTTCACCAGTTTGTAACGGTGGTATATTCGTAGATTGCTGGTTAGTATCTAAACTATTTAACTCTTGCTGTGAAACATATTGTAGCTTTAGCATACGAATAGTATCTTCATAGGCTTTTGCATCTTTTAAATAAACAACAGGCTTATTATCTACAAATAATGTAAAAGCTGGAGACTGAGCTACTAAAGATTGCTCAATCTTAGCCAAAGTTTCCGCATCTTTTGTTTCATTACTAAACACTTGCTCTGGGATTATTTTAACAGATGAGTTAACATCGATCGTTAACTCTTTGTATTGTTGTTTTGCCTCTTTTTCCTTGGATGCAATGATTTCTTGGATCGCTTTCTCATTAGAGACCGCACCAATATATTTATTTCCCACGTAAACGTGATAAATTTTATGTAAATCTTCTTGATGATTTTCTTTTGCAAAACCTACATTAAACGTTAAACTTGTCATTAAAACTGTAATAATGGATACCTTTTTTATTGAAGAAAAATTGTAAGTGAATCTATTGTTTTTTTCTTTTCTAAACCAAGATGAACTCATCAATAAAGCTCCTTCCAACTTTAACCTATTGTAGGATTAATTACCTACAAGGCTTTTTTGCACCACTATACTGTATCATAAAGAAAATACGGTTTGAATATTTTCATCTTTTTGTAATGTAAATGTATTATTTATCTACTAATTGTTACATAATCCCTATTTTTTGTAGTTTTTTTAATAATCATATTTTCATATAAGTATTGGCTTATGTGGGTTGCGCTAATCAGGGTAAAACGTAGGCGCTATCACAGAATATGGTTTCTTTCACAAACATAAAAGGGTGTACCGCATACGGCACACCCTTTTGTGTTTTTCATTTATTATGCTTCCCAAACGTCTACTAAAACGTTCGTTTGTTCACGTGCAGGACCAACAGAGAAAGTAGCAATTTGAATACCTGTTAATTCACTAACACGTTCTACATAGCGTCGTGCATTCTCAGGTAGCTCTTCTAATGTTTTGCAACCTGTAACATCTTCTGACCAGCCTGGAAGCTCTTCATAAATTGGCACACATTGTTCAATAATATGAAGATTTGCAGGATACTCCGTAATTGTTTCATCTTTATATTTATACGCTGTACAGATTTTCACTGTCTCTAAACCAGATAAAACGTCAATAGAATTAAGTGCAAGATGTGTAATACCACTTACGCGACGTGAATGACGTACTACTACTGTATCGAACCATCCTACGCGACGTGGGCGACCTGTTGTCGTACCATATTCACGACCTACTTCACGAATTTGTTGACCCACTTCATCAAATAATTCAGTTGGGAACGGACCATCACCAACACGAGATGTATAGGCTTTAGATACACCAATAACACTTGTAACGCGTGATGGACCAACGCCAGCACCGATCGCTACACCTCCGGCAACAGGATTCGAAGATGTTACAAATGGATACGTACCTTGATCGACATCAAGTAAAATACCTTGTGCACCTTCAAATAACACTTTGCCGCCCTCATCAAGTACATCATTTAAGATTTTAGATGTGTCTGTTACATATTTTGCGATTTCTTGTCCATAGCCGTAATATTCCTCGAAAATTTCTTCGAATGTGACACCTTCAACTTCATAGAATTTCTCGAATAATTTATTTTTAATTGCTAAATTATGACGTAATTTTTCTTCAAATACTTCTTTGTCTAATAAATCAGCCATACGGATACCGATACGTGCTACTTTATCCTGATAGCAAGGTCCAATCCCTTTACAAGTCGTACCAATTTTTTTATCGCCACGGCTTTCCTCATCAGCAATATCTTGTTTGATATGATAAGGTAAAATAACATGTGCACGGTTAGAAATACGTAGATTATCCGTATCAATACCACGCTCTTGTAAGCCTCTAAGCTCAGTTACTAATGACTTCGGATTAACAACCAATCCATTACCGATTACTGAAGTTTTTTCTTTATAAAAAATACCTGATGGAATTAAATGTAGCTTATAAGTCTCCCCATCAAATTTAATTGTATGTCCTGCATTATCGCCACCTGCAAAACGAGCGATTGCTTCGGCTTTTTGTGAAAGGAAATCTGTAATTTTACCTTTCCCTTCGTCTCCCCACTGTGTTCCTACAACTACAACTGATGTCATAATCAGCACCTCCGTTAGATACGTTTGTATCACAATTTTCAAGCCGTTAATTATTGTAACAATGATAGAAACGCCTAGTCAACAAAAAAATAGTTAAAACACGAACGTAAAATCAAATGATATGATTCAACGTTCGTGTTTAATGACAGAATGATATGAATATTATCTAACATTCAGATTAATTCCGCCTTGGCATAATTGCTGACGCTAAGTTTCTCTTTGAATGGAGATAAATAGCATACGTTTTAACAAATGTCATCTCCAACTATTGGTGATGAGCCAAATAATTATTTAATCACGTGGAGGTGGTGGCGGCATTTGCGACCAATCCACATTAATGAATTTATTGAATTCTTTTTTAAACGCAAGTGTAACCGTACCTGTTGGACCGTTACGCTGTTTAGCAATAATAATTTCAATCATATTTTTACTCTCGGACTCTTTATCGTAATAATCATCACGATATAAGAAGGCAACAATATCAGCATCTTGCTCAATACTTCCCGATTCACGTAAGTCACTCATCATTGGTCGCTTATCTTGACGTTGCTCAACGCCACGAGATAGCTGTGATAATGCAATGACTGGAACCTTTAATTCACGCGCTAAATGTTTTAAAGAACGTGAAATCTCAGATACCTCTTGCTGACGGTTCTCCCCTGCTTTACCACTACCTTGAATAAGTTGTAAATAGTCAATCAAAATCATACCGAGGCCATGCTCTTGTGCTAAACGTCGACATTTTGCGCGAATTTCATTGATACGTACACCCGGTGTATCATCAATAAAAATTCCGGAATTCGATAAACTCCCCATTGCCATAGTTAGTTTACCCCAATCTTCCGTTGTTAAAGCACCAGTACGTAAAACTTGTGCATCTATATTTCCCTCTGCACAAAGCATACGCATAACTAGCTGCTCAGCACCCATCTCTAAGGAGAAGATCGCAACATTTTCCCGCGCTTGAACGGCAACACTTTGTGCGACATTCAATGCAAAGGCTGTTTTCCCTACAGATGGACGTGCCGCAACAATAATTAAATCGTTACGCTGGAAGCCAGCTGTTATATGGTCTAAGTCACGGAAGCCTGTCGGAATACCTGTAACATCACCTTTTTGTGATTGAAGCTGCTCAATGTTATCAAAGGTTTCCACCAATACGTCTTTAACATGCTTAAAGTCACCCGCATTTTTACGACTGGCTACCTCCATCATTTTCTTCTCTGCTTCACCAAGTAATGCCTCTACCTCATCTTCACGAGTATAGCCATCTTCTACTATTTTAGTAGCTACACGAATTAAACGACGTAATAAGGCCTTTTCTTCGACAATTTTCGCATAGTGTGCGACGTTAGCAGCTGTAGGGACAGCATTGGCGAGCTCTAGTAAATACGATAGCCCGCCAACATCCTCAATTTCTTTTTTAGCTGATAATTCTTCAGTAACTGTTACAACATCTATCGCTTTTCCTTGATCACTTAAACGTAGCATCGTTTCAAAAATTTTCTTATGTGCATTCTGATAAAAATCATCTGCTAGTAAAATTTCAGATGCAGTGATTAACGCTTGAGGATCAAGAAAAATTGCACCGATAACCGATTGCTCCGCTTCCCGGTTATGCGGTGGGACGCGGTCCATCATCGGTTCGTTCATGGATTGCCGCCCCTTATTCTTCCGTTACATGAACTTTTAATGTTGCTGATACTTCATGATGTAGTTTTACAGGTACATTTGTAAAGCCTAGCGCACGAATTCCATCAATTAAAGTCATTTTACGTTTATCAATTTTAATGCCATGCGTTTTTTGAAGCGCATCTGCAATTTGCTTTGTAGATACAGAACCAAATAGGCGACCACCTTCACCTGATTTTGCTTTTACTTCTACTGTTAACGCCTCTAATTTTTCTTTTAATGCTTTTGCTTCAGCTAATTCTGCAGCAGCGTTTTTAGCCTCTAATTTCTTTTGACCATCTAATTGACTTAATGATTGAGCATTTGCTTCTGCAGCGTAGCCATTTTTAATTAAGAAGTTTTGTGCATAGCCATCTGCTACATTTTTAACTTCTCCTTTTTTTCCTTTTCCTTTAACATCTTTCAAAAATACTACTTTCATGATTCAGAACTCCCTTCGAGTACCTCATTTATGGCCTCTTCTAAATATTTTTTTACTCCAGCAATGGAATTTGCTTCGATTTGGCAAGCTGCATTCGTTAAATGCCCACCGCCACCAAGCTTTTCCATAATAAGCTGTACGTTTACCTCGCCAAGTGATCTTGCACTTATGCCGATTTTGCCATCTGAACGATGCGCTATGACAAAGGAAGCACCAACATCCTTCATGGTTAGTAAAATGTCTGCTGTTTGCGCAATTAGTACAGAATCATATATTTTTGCTTCCTCACCTACAGCAATGGCAATACCTGGCTTCACGAAATTAACAGTCTGCACTATTTTAGAACGTTCAATATACGTATCGACATCTTCTTTTAGTAATCGCTGTACTAACACTGTATCTGCACCATTTGTCCGTAAATAAGATGCTGCTTCAAAAGTACGAGCTCCTGTACGCAGTGTAAAACTCTTCGTATCTACAATAATTCCCGCCAGTAATGCAGTAGCCTCTAGCATATTAATCTTTGCACGTTTTGGTTGATACTCGAGTAACTCTGTCACAAGTTCAGCCGTGGACGACGCGTATGGTTCCATATAAACAAGCGTTGGATTTTCTATAAAATCCTCACTTCTACGATGGTGATCAATCACTACAACTTTTTCAGCGAGCTTCAATAGGTGTGAATCGATGACTAAATTCGGTTTATGTGTATCGACAATAACGAGCAATGACTTTTCTGTCATTTTTGTCGCAGCTTCCTCTGGTGTTAGGAAATTTTCATAGAAATCCGATTTATTCTCAATTTCATTCATTAAACGCGTTACACTGCCGTTTAATTCATCAAAATTTATAATGACATAGCCCTTTACATCATTCATTTGTGCCATCTTACGTACACCAACAGAGGCACCAATAGAGTCCATATCAGGGTTTTTATGTCCCATGATAAACACTTGGTCACTATCTTGAATTAAATCACGTAGTGCATGAGAAATAACACGTGCTCTAACGCGCGTACGTTTCTCAACGGGATTCGTTTTCCCACCATAGAATTTTAACTTTCCAGTAGGTTGCTTGATGGCAACCTGATCACCACCACGGCCTAAAACTAGATCTAGACTTGACTGTGCTAATTCACCAAGTTCTACTAATGAAGAAGATCCTGCGCCAACACCAATACTTAATGTTAATGACGTATTTTTTTGTGCTGTTTTTTCTCGAATGGTATCTAAAATAGCAAATTTTTTCTTTTCAAGCTCCATTAAAATGGATTCGTTTAATACAGCTAAAAAACGATCAGATGATATTCGTTTCACAAATATCCCTTGCTCAGCTGCCCAATCATTAACAATTGATGTCACCATCGTATTCGTTAAACTACGTGGCTGATCATCCATCGCTTGTGTAATTTCGTCATAGTTATCAACAAATAAAATCGCAATGACTGTACGATCTGCATAATATTGTTTTTCAATAGCTATCTGCTCAGTAATATCAAAGAAATATAGCAAATTCTCTTCTTTTTTATAATAAACTCGATATTTACGATCACGAAGCGTAATCGTATCTTCGTTGGTCTCCTCGGTCTTCATTAGCACGTAGATGTCATCAGATATATTAACGATTCCCTCACCTACTAAATTTTCCATATTTAAAACACTCTGCATATATGGATTCGACCATTCTATTTCATACTGCTCATTAACAAGTAAAATCCCAATTGGCATTTCCAGCAATGCCTCTTCCCCAACTTTTTTCATGCGGAAGGAGATGGATTCAATATGCTTTTCCGTTTCTTCAAAGGTAATTTGTTCTACCTTCCACGTATAGGCCATTAATAGAACAAACCCTACTCCATAACCGATACCTACTCCGATATTCCAAATACATAGAAGCACGAACGTCACAATGCCAAAAATGGAAAGAACAAAAAGCGGATAGCGGATTGGTCGTTTTCTAAAAGTCCCCATTACATCAGCCCCTTATTCTTTAGTTTTCCCCTTCACAAGTGAACGTAAATCGAAACCTAAATCTACAATACCTAGCAATATCATAAAGGATGCTAATGGTAAGGCTAACAAAGTAGCTACCCATTTAACACCATTCGGCATTTCCTTTTTAGAAATGAAATAATGTATAAAGGAAATTCCCTGCAGGATTAATAACATCCATAAAACATAAGAAACATTTAAAACAATAATATCTAAAGTAGACCCAAATTCTGGACGCATAAATAAATTAATGCATAACACAATCATGTAATACCAGAGTATAGATCGTGGTAGACGCATATTTTGGAACGGTGCAAATTTCGGTACGTCTAAACCAAGACGTTTTAATACAGGTAAATTTAACGTTATGATAATAAATGCTGCGAAAAATGCAGAGATTGTTACTGTTGCAGGCATTGTCAGCTCGATAGTTTTTAACATTGCCTCAATTATCTCTGGCTGAAATACTACTTGACCTGTCACATTTTTTGCAAGTTCATTTGATTGCTCATAATTTTCGCGTAAAATCTCTAAACTCATGTCAATTATGTTGATACCAGCAAATTGTACATAAGCTACATAGACTATTGTCATTGATAGAAGAAAAGCAATCCCAGATGACATGAATAGGTAAAGTTTGCTCTTCTTTAGATAAATTGCATTTCCTATTACGACACCAATTAATGCCAAAATAAAGGCAAATGGTAACATAGTTATACCACTCGTTAAAGTGGTTAAGGTACAGCCTACTACTGCTACGAGTATTGATGAGGAACGCTTGTAATTTGCGCTATACCAAGCAATCGGTAGTGGGGCAAATATTAGACCTACTATAAAAATGATTGGTACGTATGCAGAAATAAGCATTAGAATCGTAAAGATTGCGACCATCATTGAGCCTTGTACAAGCGCCTTTGTTTGATTATTCGGCATTGAAAACCTTCCTTTTTTCAGTCAAACTTACTGACCTTTATTGTACCATTTTTTCACGTTATTGAACAAAAAACGCTAACAACAACTGTATGCTTTGTCATTAATTTTGTAAAACCATTGGCTAAAGTGTAAAAAACATAGCTATATAGGAGATTTTTTACCGAAAGAACACTTAATATTACAATTCATCACATGAAAAAAGGCTTTTAACCAAAATGATTATAAGCCGTTTTGTTAATAAATTTTTTAATCTACTCACTTAGTCGATTGTTTATTTCATCCATACATTTCTGTAATAGGATGGTATTTTGTTTTTCAATCTCACATTTCATTCTTCCGTTTTTCATGCCTTTAAAAGTGTAATCAATTCTTATGATAATGGCAAATGGTAATATATAGAGTCAGGTGTATTGATTAACCATTTTTATCCACTCTGATTAATTAACAGGCTCTGATTTCCGCTGCGAGCGAGCGACGAGCCGCTTTGTTGTTGCGATCGTTGCACTTTCGCACAGAAAACATTCGCTCCGTGCAGGGTCTCGTCTGTCTCGCTTTCCCGCGGGAGTCGAGTAGCCCTACGCTACAATCAGTTGAAAATGGGAATATATTAGCAAAATAGCAACAAAAAGATCCTTTTATCGCTCAATAATAAACCTATTTTTTCCTAATCAATACACCTGATATCGATTGAGATTATGTTATTCCAAATTCTCCGACCAAACGGTTAACATATCGCTTTCCCTCAGGTAAAAGTTATTATTGTATCAAATCTAACTAGACGAACTTTACTATAAAAAAAGCACAACAAGATTTTATCAACCTTTGTTGTGCTTTATATCTATCTTATTTATCTTCTGCAACGAATGGAAGTAATCCCATGATACGAGATACTTTGATAGCTGAAGTTAATTTACGTTGGTACTTAGCGCTAGTGCCAGTTACGCGACGTGGTAAGATTTTACCGCGCTCAGAGATGAATTTTTTTAATAAATCCACATCTTTATAGTCGATATTCGTAATGTTATTAGCAGTGAAGTAGCAAACTTTACGGCGTTTGCGGCCTCCGCGACGTGGTGCCATAGTGTGTCTCCTCCTTATCATTTTTTATTTTAGAAGTATTAGAACGGTAAATCATCCTCAGATACTTCTATCGGTCCTTTGCTATTAGCAAATGGATCCTCATCTACACGTGTATAATTCGGCTGATTCATAGGTGGTTGATTTTGCTGATAAGCTTCGCCGCCAAATGAACCCTGCCCTGGCATAGCACCACCAAACTGTTGTTGTGGTTGACCACCGCCATATGACGGTTGATTATTACCGTAAGTCTGTCCACCGTATTGAGGAGATGCAGGAGCACCACCACCATTACGAGGTTCTAAAAACTGTACGCTATCTGCCACTACATCTGTTGTGTATACTCGCTTACCATCTTGTCCTTCATAACTGCCTGTTTGAATGCGGCCTTCCACTCCAATTAAACTTCCTTTTCGCATGAAGTTCGCAAGGTTTTCAGCCTGTTTGCGCCAAGCAACACAGCTAATGAAATCAGCTTCGCGATCACCTTGTTGGTTTGAGAATGTTCGATTCACAGCAACTGTAAATCTTGTAGACGCAACACCATTAGGCGTATAGCGCAGCTCAGGATCTTTTGTTAGTCTTCCAACTAATACGACACGGTTTATCATCAGAAATGCAACCTCCTTTTCAGCATTTTGTTAAAAATAAATGATTACGCTTCTTGGCGAACCGCAATGTGACGAATGATATCTTCGCTAATGTTAGCAAGACGTGTATATTCGTTAATTGCATCTGAAGTAGCGTTTACTTTCACGATTTGGTAGAAACCTTCGCGGAAGTCTTGAATTTCATAAGCTAAGCGGCGTTTGCCCCACTCTTTTGATTCGATGACTTCTGCACCGTTAGAAGTTAAGATTTCGTTGAAACGTTCAACTAAAGCTTTCTTCGCTTCGTCTTCAATGTTCGGACGTACGATGTACATTAATTCGTATTTTCTCATCTGTTTACACCTCCTTATGGACTTAGGCTCTCCTGTATACAGGGAGCAAGGAGCAAGTAATAACTATTACTCACATCAATGAATTGTAACATATAGGCACTTTTCTTTCAAGTCGCAAACAAAGAATTCATTCTATATAATATAAATAATTGATTTATAAAAGGAGAATCTTCATGCCACTAGATACAGAACCAATCGTAATAGAGTTGGATATAAAAAAACTGATGATGGACAATATTGTTGTCACAAGTGGACTTGTCATATTATTTGTAGCGATTCAATATATTTGCTTTAAAGATTTTGATTTTTCATTTTGGAGTATGATTAGTGGGGTCATACTTTTTGCCATCCTGTATATTGTTTTCATTATATTGCATGAAGCCTTTCATTTAATTGGTTTTATGGTCTTTGGAGGCGTGCCCTTTAAATCTTTAAAATATGGTCTTAATTTAGAGCTTGGCGTAGCGTACGCAACAACTGAACAACCATTACCAAACCATACAATGAAAAAAGCTTTATTACTTCCATTCTGGACAACTGGCGTCCTTCCGACAATTGCCGGTTTCTACTTTAACAGTACTGTTTTAGTAGTAGTGGGTGCTTTTTTAATAGCTGGAGCAGTCGGTGATTTTGCCATGTATAAAGAATTACGCAAATATCCAAAAAACGCGTTAATACAGGATGACCCTCAATTTCCTAAGCTTTATGTATATATGCCTGAGAAAAAGAAATAACTTAGATTAGAGAACACTTTTAATACGTTTTCCATATAGAATCTGCTTGGGACCTAGCAGATTCTATTTTTTTACATAAATTTATGGGGTTAAAAAACCATGCTGTGCAGCTGTATATAAATTTCTCCAAATACGATTGATCGAAGATGTTTCCGTAATTGCATCCATACCAAGTCTGCGTATTAAGTTATTGGCAATATCTACACAAGCTGCAGCAATATCTTTACTCAGTCGTGAAAATTGTTGTAGTTCTTCCTCAGCTAGCTTATGACCTTCTTGATGTTTTTGCCAGTATCCATTCAATATTGAATAAAATTGCTCTTCAAGCTGTCTAAAGTGCTTCTGTTGCTGCATCAATAAAAATTGTAATGCACCCATACGTTCAGTACGGTTTGGATCATGATTTCTTTGCTTCACTAAAATAGACGTCTCTTCTAAGAAATTTTCTGTTATCCCAAGACAAACGCTTAAAAAAGAAGCTTCCGCAAATGCACCAAATGGAAAACTATGTACTGCACTTTCATACTTGTTTTTAATTGTGCCTAATTGAAATGTCGCCTCTTGTGGTACCCAAGTATTTTGCACACGAATTGTATGACTAGCCGTTGCTTTTAAGCCCATTGCCCGCCAATCGTTAAGAACCTCTACCTGATCACGCTCCACTGAGCAACTAATTATTTCATCCGTCCTAACACCGTCATGCTCGACAAAGCAATTCATTGTAAAAGTTGTAGCATAATCTGCGCCACTACAATATTTCCACTGCCCTGTAACACTATAGCCTCCATCCATTTTTTTTGCTGTTCCTGTAGGATAACCACTGCCTGCTATTACTGCATTTCTTGGTGAATAGATTTTTTCACAAGCATCTTGGTTTAATGTTGGAATAAATGCATTACCACCTGTACCGATTGTGACAAGCCAGCCAAAATTCCCATCGAGTGCAGACATTTGTTGAAATACTTTCATACCCTCTAGTAAATCTAAATCCTTACCCCCTAATTCCTTTGCTGTGAATAACTTAAACAATTGGTGCTCATAAATGACCTCTAACACATCTTCTGGCAATCTACCTAGCTCTTCAATTTCTAAACCACGTTCTTTTATTTGTACTATGTTCATACTGTAACTACCCCCTATGGATTGAAAATTCAGATAACTATATAGACAAAAAAAGGGCAATCTTCCTATGATTGCCCTGCACATTTTTTATACATTGAAACGGAATAACATAATATCGCCATCTTGAACAACATATTCTTTACCTTCAAGACGTACTTTACCAGCTTCTTTAGCAGCAGGTTGAGATCCAGCTTCAACTAAATCATCGAAAGCAACTGTTTCTGCACGAATAAATCCACGTTCAAAGTCTGTATGAATGACTCCAGCACATTGTGGTGCCTTCATGCCTTTACGGAACGTCCATGCACGTACTTCTTGTACCCCAGCAGTGAAATAAGTTGCTAGCCCTAGTAAATCATATGAAGTACGGATTAATTGGTCTAAACCAGATTCTTTAATGCCTAGTTCTTCTAAGAACATTGCTTTTTCTTCATCATCAAGCTCAGAAATTTCTTCCTCAATTTTTGCACAAATTGTGATAACTTGAGCTCCTTCAGCAGCTGCATACTCACGTACCTTTTGCACATATTCGTTATTATCTGCGTCAGCAACTTCATCTTCTGAAACATTCGCCACATAAAGCATAGGTTTAATTGTTAAAAGATGAAGTCCTTTAATAACCTTTAGCTCGTCTTCTGAAAGCTCTGCAGCACGCGCTGGTCGACCGTTTTCTAATTGTTCTTTAACTTTTACAAGAATTGGTTCTTCAATCATTGCTTCTTTGTCTTTTTGCTTTGCCATTTTGCCAACACGTTGTAATCGCTTATCAACAGATTCTAAATCAGCAAGTGCAAGCTCTAAATTAATGACTTCAATATCGTCAATTGGATCTACTCCACCTGATACGTGCGTAATATTTTCATCAACAAAACAACGTACAACTTGGCAAATTGCATCTACTTCACGAATGTGAGCAAGGAATTTGTTCCCCAACCCTTCACCCTTTGAAGCGCCTTTTACGATCCCAGCAATATCTGTAAACTCAAATGCTGTTGGTACTGTTTTTTTAGGTGTTACTAATTCTGTTAATTTATCTAAACGTGCATCTGGTACTTCAACAATACCTACGTTCGGATCGATTGTTGCGAATGGATAGTTTGCAGCTAATGCGCCCGCTTTTGTAATTGCGTTAAATAATGTTGATTTTCCAACGTTAGGTAAACCAACGATTCCAGCTGTTAATGCCATAAATGGACACAACCTTTCTATAATCGGTTCAAATTTGCTCTTATCTCCCGTACTAACGGATACTATGAGGATGCAGAAAATCCCCACTGATTAATCACTGTATAACCCTATCTATTATATTGATTCACTCATAAAAAGTCTAATACACATCCATTTCGCCTTGGCGTAATTGCGTCCGGAGGCTTTGGGCCAACGTGATGTTGGTCACTTAGTCGTGTGTTGTTGCTTTCGCACAGATAAAACCTTGTTGCTGTCGCTTCGCTTTCGCACAGATAAAACCTTGTTGCTGTCGCTTCGCTTTCGCACAGATAAAACCTTGTTGCTGTCGCTTCGCTTTTGCACAGATAAATTGCCACAGGACGTGGCGTTCTTAGACTGAGTTCCCCTATTTCAGCAAGTGTCTTTTGTCCGAAAGCGTAGCGACAGGTACAGGTGTTTGAACACCCACTGAAAAGGAACCACATGTGCATTCATCTCACCACCTTCTGAGATGGGAATCTTCTGTAACTGATGTTTCACTTTCGTTACAAAACATTTGCTGAATGAAGATGAAAGTTAGTCTTCACTAGAGGAATTTAATATCTTTTTCATTTTTTTCTCAAATTCACGGCGTGGAATCATCACACTATGCTGACAGCCTTCACATTTAATACGTACATCTGCCCCCATACGAATAATTTTCCACTTATTTGTGCCACATGGATGTTGCTTTTTCATTTCAACAATATCATTGAGACTGAACTTTTTATCTTCCATATTATTCACTTCTCCCCTCTTCTTTCCCATTAACACCGTACAACATCATTTTCGGATGAGCCATTGGAATATTATGTTCTTCAAAGAGTCTAGTAACATCACGACGAATTGCACGCGCCACTCCGTATTGTTGCTGTGCCAATGTTTCTGCGACTATACGAATAGTTACCTCTGTACCCTTAACACTTTGTACACCTAAAAAGACTGGTACTGATACAAGCTCTTTGTGAATATCTGGTAGAGTTGCTAAATACTTTTTAATAATGGCTTCTGCTTTTTCAAAGTCTGCATCCGTCATCATTTGTAAATCTATAAAAATTTTAGAATTATTTATAGAATAATTGATAACCTCACCAATCGCACCATTTGGAATAATAAACTGCTCTCCAGTAGCACCATTAATCTTTGTTGTTCGTAAACCGATTTCTACAACAGTTCCTTCTGCTGCATTTATTTTTATATAATCACCTACACCAAATTGATCTTCAAAAATAATAAAGAACCCCGTAATGACATCCTTAACTAAGCTTTGTGCACCAAAACCGACTGCTAAACCGACAATCCCTGCTCCAGCTAATAACCCCGCTACCTTAATATGTAAGATAGAAAGAATAGCAATGATTGCTGAAAAATAAACAGCATAGGAGATGACACTTTGTAATAGTCTGGCAATTGTCTTTTGTCGACGTTCTGAGTGGTTTAACGGTGAACTCATTCGTATTAAAAACACTTTTTTAATAAATTTTTTACCTAATCGTACGGCTAGCCACGATGCTATCAAAATAAGCGTAATTTTAATTGAAGCATTTATTATATTTTCCCAAAACTCCTCTGACATCACCGTATCCCAAAATCTCTTCAATATCTTTTCGTTAAACCAATCCATTAATACCACCTCTTGAATAACTTGCTAAAAATTTGCGTATACTGCATAAAAATCGAGCGCTTCTTACAAATAAAAAGGAAAGTGAGTTTTTTTATGAATACTATACCAAAATTATTTCTCCCTTATACTCTTCATCATGAAAGTAAAAATGCCGTTTGGCAGTTAAGTACATTATTTTTAGAACATATACCCTTTCATCATGAACGCCTTATTTTCTGTTGTATTGGAAGTGACCGTTGTACAGGTGATACACTCGGCCCATTAACAGGAAGCTTCCTAAAAAAGTCTGTTAGCTTTCCATATGAAGTAGTAGGTTCTTTAGAAGATCCTTTGCATGCTCTTAATTTAGACACTACTATGCAACAGCTACACAATCATACTATAAAACCTTTCATTATTGCGATTGATGCATGTCTTGGAAGTGAACAAAATGTAGGACATATTTCTGTGCAAAATGGACCTATTTTTCCAGGAAAAGCTGTAAAAAAACAATTACCCCCAATTGGTGACATTTCTGTTAAGGGGATAGTCAATATTGGAGGCTTTATGGAAATGCTTGTTTTACAAAATACAAGACTGCATATTTCCTATGCAATGGCTGAAAAGCTTTCAAGAGCTCTATTACTCGCTGTACATCGGTACTCACTGAAAAGTATAGAGGATAGCAACCATAACACCGACAACAACGATACCTGGCAACAAGTTAGCAGCCTTGATCTTAGTTAAGCCCGCTATATTTAAACCGATGGCAAAAATCATAACACCGCCTACAGCAGTCATTTCTGTAATAAACATTTGTAATGCCCTATCTGGTATAAAAGAGCTAATGGCACCTGCAAAGAGTGCAATCAATCCCTGATATACAAATACAGGTATAGAGGACAGCAACACGCCAATTCCTAATGTAGATGCTAAAATTATCGATGTAAATCCATCGATAATTCCTTTCGTAATAAGCACATTATGATCATTGCTCAGACCACTATCGAGTGCACCTATTACAGCCATAGAGCCCACTACGAATATTAGTGAGGCTGTTACAAAGCCCTCTGCAATATTAATTTGATTATTATCAGTACGCTTTTTGCTGAATAAAGATTCTACCCATTGTCCAAGTCTATTCATTTGCTTATCTAAATCTAACCATTCACCAATTACTGTACCTACTACTAAACTTATCACCAAAATAATAAAATTATCACTTTCAAAGCCCATTTTAATCCCTAAAAGTGCAACTGCTAAACCGATAATCGATAATACAGTAGATTTCATTGATTCAGGAATATTTTTGAAAATTCGCCCTACTAATGCACCCGCTATAATGAGTAAAGCATTAATTAATGTCCCTAGTAATACCATAGCCTATCCTTCCTCCTCTCTAGAAAAATAGAGAGCGCCTTTTAGCTCGGCGCTCTGATTACGTGATCGATATTTCTCTTACTCTTCCTGTAAATTTAGTATTTCTAAAATACGTTCTAAATCATCTTCAGAGTAAAATTCAATTTCAATCTTCCCTTTATTGTTAGCTTTTTTAATTTGGACATTTGTTCCAAAATAATCGCGTAATTGTGTTTCCTTTGCTGCAACAAATATATCCTTTTTCTTCGATTGATTTGTTTCACGTGAAACTTCTTCATTTAAATTTTGTACCAACATTTCAACTTGACGGACATTTAAACCTTGTTTAATGACTTTATTGGCTACTTCTGATATTCTTCTTTTATTTTTTAATCCAAGTAATGCTCGTCCTTGTCCCATCGATAGTGCGCCATCGTTCATGAACGCACGAACATCCTCTGGTAATGCTAGTAAACGAACATGATTGGCAATATGTGGTCTACTCTTCCCTAATCGTTTGGATAGCTCTTCCTGTGTTAGATGTAAGTTTTCCATTAGGCTTTGATATGCCTCCGCCTCTTCGATAACAGTCAAATCTTCACGCTGTAGATTTTCTAAAATTGCTAACTCCATCATTTGCGTATCTGATAGCTCTTTTATAATAGCTGGAATAACCTCTAAACCTGCTAATTGAGTTGCTCTATATCGGCGTTCCCCAGCGACGATTTCATATTTTCGTCCTTTTTTACGTACAGCAATTGGCTGTAAAATACCATGTTCCTGTATTGAGTCAGCTAATTCTTGTAAAGTTTCTTCATCGAAAATTTTACGAGGCTGGAATGGGTTTGCGACGATAAACTCTAATTGTATTTCTTCCACTTGCCCACTTTGCTCTAAAGACTCTCCAGGAAATAATGCACCTATGCCTCTTCCTAAACCTTTAGCCATTTTTAATCACTTCCCTCGCCATCTCTAAATAAACTTCTGCACCTCTCGATCTTGCGTCATAAATGATAATTGGCTGTCCATGACTTGGTGCCTCACTTAATCGTACATTACGAGGAATAATTGTTTTGTATACTTTATCTTGGAAATATTTTTTTACTTCATCAATAACTTGTAAGCCTAGGTTTGTTCGTGCATCAAGCATCGTCAATAATACGCCATCAATATATAATTGCTGATTTAAATGCTTCTGCACTAAACGGACGGTTGATAACAACTGGCTTAGTCCCTCTAATGCGTAATATTCGCATTGTACAGGGATAATAAGTGCATCTGATGCAGTCAAAGCATTAATTGTTAGTAGCCCTAATGAAGGTGGACAATCAATAATAATATAATCATAGTCTTCTTTTACATCTTGAAGTGCATGCTTTAACCGTACTTCTCTTGAAATTGTCGAAACTAATTCAATTTCTGCTCCTGCTAGTGAAATGGTTGCTGGAACAATCGATAAGTTTTCGACATTTGTTTCTTTAATGACATTTTCAACGTTTTCATCATCAATTAACACATCATAAATACAGCCATTAAGTTCTCCTTTATTAACACCAAGTCCACTTGTTGTATTTCCTTGTGGATCAGTATCGATTAAGAGCACTTTCTTCCCTAAAAACGCTAAACAAGCGCTCAAATTGACTGATGTCGTTGTTTTTCCTACGCCACCCTTTTGATTGGCGATCGCTATAATTCTACCCATTTAAAAGCACCTGCTTTCATTTATCAAAGTTCACTTTGACAAATCAATTGTAAAATCACTGATCAATTATGCCTCCGGCGGATGTTTGGACACCCGCTGCAAGAAGTTAAATACCGCTATCTTACTTTCATTCTATCAAAAAAACAGAAAAGAGTTGTATAAAATATTAAGAATATATACAAAAAAAGGAGACATCTCAGAAATATTTCTGAGATGTCTCTAAAAAACTCAATAAATTACTTTCCTAAAATAACTTTAATTCTTGTACTCAAGATTTTTTCTTTTTAGGTATCTTCACTGTAATTTGATAATATTCCTCTGTATCTTCTTCTTCAGTCTTAACTGTTATACCACTCTTCGTTACCATAGATAATGATTGTTTAATAGTATTCAAAGCAATACGCACATCTTTACTAATCGCCTTACGTTTAGGCTTTGCTTTCTTCGGCGTTGCTTCTTCTTGATCTGCCGCCACAGGATGTAATAAAGCATAAATTTGCTCTTCTAACTGACGAACATTCCAATCATTTTCTATCGTTTGTTGTAAAATTTCTAGCTGTAATGGCTGATCTTTTATCGCAATTAATGCACGTGCATGTCGTTCAGAAATTTCACGCGTTAAAATAGCTCGCTGCACTTCTTCAGGCAGCTTTAATAAACGTAATTTATTGGCTACCGTGGATTGTCCTTTTCCAAGTCGTTGGGCTAGTGCTTCTTGTGTTAGCTCATGAAGCTCTAATAATTTTTGGTAGGCCACAGCTTCTTCAATTGCAGTTAACTCTTCACGCTGCAGGTTCTCGATTAACGCGATAGAAGCTGTTTCCTTATCAGTTAAATTTCTTATAATAGCCGGAACTTCTGTCCATTGTAGCTTTTTCATTGCTCGATAACGACGCTCACCAGCAATGATTTCATATTGATTTTCCGCTGTTTTACGTACAACAATTGGCTGAATCACACCATGCGTATGAATGGTTCTTGATAATTCTTCGATTTTTTCATCATCAAAAATAGTACGTGGCTGAAAACGGTTAGGCACAATTTGATCAATAGGCAGCTTTATAACTTCTTCTGCTGCATGAACCGCCTCTGCTTGTTCTACTTCATTTTTCACAATAGGCTCTGTTTTATTTCCGCCTCCAAAAAAACGTGAAAAAGGACTTTTCATCCAAGTGGCACCACCTTTAAGTAACTATCTTGCTCTGTGTCATTCTATTATTATTTATTATATTTCCTAAAATGTATATAGTTCATAGATGTCATTTGCGTGAACCATCCATAACTAGTATGTATGCTCAAAATAGAAAAATTATTTTCTACTTTGAGAAGTTTCACATGAAACACTAATTATTGAATCGGTGATTTATTTGGTACACCTGGTTTACGCGGATATTTTTTTGGTGTTCCTTTTATTTTATCAAAGATATATAAAACACGGTCACTTTCTTCAACAGGTAGCTGGAAAGAAAATTCTTCTTTTAGTGTAACCCCTAATGTAACTAATGCCTTTTCTGCATCTTTTAATTCTTCTGCGCCTGCTGCTGCTTTTAAAGCAACAAAATAGCCACCTTGTTTTGCTAATGGTACGCATAACTCTGATAAAACCGATAAACGGGCTACTGCACGGGCTGTTACAACGTCAAACTGCTCACGATATTTCGCATTTTGAGCAAATTCCTCTGCTCGCGCATGTACAAAATGCATGTTCTCTAATTGCAACTCATCACTTAAATGATTTAAAAATGTAATTCTTTTATTTAAAGAATCAACAATTGTTACGTGTAAATGCGGGAAGCAGATTTTAATTGGAATACTTGGGAAACCAGCTCCTGCTCCAACATCACAAACTGTTATTACTTTGGAAAAATCAAAATAGAAAGAAGCACTAATCGAATCATAAAAGTGTTTTAAATAAACACCTTCTAAATCGGTAATAGCAGTTAAGTTCATCTTTTCATTCCACTCAACAAGTAACTCAAAGTATTTTTTGAATTGAGCCATCTGTTTTTCAGAAAGTTCGATGCCCTTCTCCTTTAGCGCCTCAAAAAATTGTTGTTCATTCATGTAAAGTCTCCTTTATCTATATAGCTTTACTATCTCTATTATTGACTTGTAAGTATGTAACTACTCACATTTCCAAATCAACTATGTAAAATAGGAAAGCCTTAAAAATAGGAAGCGGGCACAATGGTATGCCCGCCCCTTATTCACTTTACGAATCTTTATTATTCACCGCTGACACGTGCGATTTTACCTTGCTCCATATAAACGAGTAATATTGAAATATCTGCTGGATTTACACCAGAGATTCGCGATGCTTGGGCAATGGAAAGTGGTGTAACTTGTTTTAATTTTTGTCGAGCTTCTGTTGCTAAACCTGAAATAGCGTCATAATCAATATTTTCTGGGATTTTTTTATTCTCCATTTTATGAAGCCTTTCAACTTGTTGCAATGCTTTTTCAATATAACCTTCATATTTAAGCTGAATTTCAATTTGTTCCTTCACTTCATCCGAAAACTCTATGTCTGCTGGAATTAACGAAGAAACTAATTCATAATGCATTTCTGTACGTTTTAATAAATCCACTCCACGGATACCATCTTTTAGCTCACTACCACCTACAGAGCGAATAGCAGCTTGTGTTGCTTCATTTGGTTTAATAATAACTTCACGGAGACGTGCAATTTCGTTTTCAATCAGCTCTTTTTTCTCATTGAATGTTGCATATCTTCCTTCAGAAATCATTCCCACATTATAACCTAGCTCTACCAAACGTAAATCAGCGTTATCATGACGAAGTAGTAAACGATATTCTGCACGAGATGTTAGTAAGCGATACGGTTCATTTGTTCCCTTTGTTACTAGATCATCAATTAATACGCCAATATAAGCATCTGAACGACTTAAGATTAATTCTTGTTTACCAAGCACATTAGCAGCAGCATTTATCCCAGCCATTAAGCCTTGAGCAGCCGCTTCCTCGTAACCAGAAGTTCCGTTGATTTGACCAGCTGTATATAAACCTTTAATACGTTTTGTTTCTAAAGTTGGCCACAATTGTGTTGGCACGATTGCATCGTACTCAATTGCATAGCCAGCACGCATCATTTCTGCTTTTTCTAAACCAGGAATTGATTTTAGTAAACGTGTTTGTACATGCTCTGGTAAGCTAGTTGATAAACCTTGTACATATACTTCACGTGTATTGCGACCTTCTGGCTCTAAGAAAATTTGGTGGCGCGGTTTATCGTTAAATCGCACAACCTTGTCTTCAATAGAAGGGCAATAACGTGGACCCGTACCTTTAATCATCCCTGAGTACATCGGTGAAAGATGTAGGTTTGCCTCAATAATTTCATGCGTTTCTAGGCTTGTATAAGTTAACCAGCAAGGTAGCTGATCCATAATGAATTCAGTTGTTTCAAAGCTGAATGCACGTGGAACATCATCTCCTGGTTGAATCTCTGTTTTATCATAATCAATTGTACGATTATTCACTCGTGGTGGAGTACCTGTTTTAAAACGCACAAGGTCAAAACCAAGCTCTTTTAAGTTATCAGCTAAACGAATTGACGGTTGTTGGTTATTAGGCCCACTTGAATACTTTACGTCACCAATAATGATTTCACCACGAAGGAATGTACCTGTTGTGATAACAACTGTTTTAGCGCGGTATATAGCACCAATTTGTGTAATAACACCTTTTACTTCCCCGTCTACAATTATTAGCTCTTCAACCATTCCTTGCTGAATTGTCAAGTTTTCAGTTTCCTCCAAGATGCGTTTCATTTCTTGTTGGTATAAAACTTTGTCCGCTTGTGCACGTAATGCACGCACAGCAGGACCTTTCCCTGTATTTAACATACGCATTTGAATATGCGTTTTATCAATAACTTTCCCCATGACGCCACCTAATGCGTCCAGTTCTCGTACTACGATTCCTTTGGCAGGACCACCAATGGAAGGATTGCATGGCATAAATGCAATCATATCTAAATTGATTGTTAACATCAGTGTGTTAGCACCCATTTTGGCAGCAGCATGTGCAGCTTCAGATCCTGCGTGACCTGCGCCAATTACGATAACATCAAACGTGCCTGCCTCATAATTTGTTGGCATAGCTCGTATCTTCCTTTCTTTAGTAAAATTATTTTCCTAAGCAGAACTGTGAAAATAACTGATTGATTAGGCTTTCTTGTACTGTGTCGCCGATAATTTCACCAAGTATTTCCCAAGTTCTAGTGACATCTATTTGCACCATATCAACAGGTACACCAGCTTGTGCTCCAGCTAATGCATCCTCGACCGTTGCTTGTGCTTGATGAAGTAATGCAATATGTCTTGCATTTGAAACATATGTTAAATCGCCCGCTTCAATTTGTCCTTCAAAGAATAACGCAGCAATCGCTTCCTCTAGCTCTGTGATCCCCTCTTCTTGTAAAAGAGATGTTGTCACAATGCGATGGTTACCCGCTAGCTCTTTGACACGTGCTAAATCAATTTTTTGCGGTAGATCTGTTTTATTAATAATAACGATGTAATCCATCGCCTCAATTGTTTCGAATAGACGCTCATCCTCAGCAGTCAATTCTTCTGCGTAGTTTAAAACAAATAAAATTAAATCTGCGCCACGCAAAGCCTCACGCGAACGTTCAACACCAATTCGTTCGACGATATCCTCTGTCTCTCGAATACCAGCTGTATCGACTAAACGAAGCGGAACACCACGTACATTCACGTACTCTTCTATAATATCACGAGTTGTACCTGCAATATCTGTCACAATGGCCTTATTCTCCTGTACTAAACTATTTAAAAGAGAAGATTTCCCGACATTTGGGCGACCTAAAATAACAGTTGATAGACCCTCTCGTAATATTTTCCCCTGAGATGATGTTTGCAAAAGTTTAATAATTTCATTTCGTACCCATGTACATTTTTCTACTAATACTGGTACCGTCATCTCTTCTACATCATCATACTCCGGATAATCTATATTAACCTCTACTTGCGCTAATGTCTCTAGTAATGCTTGGCGTAAGTCACCAATTAAACGTGATAATTTGCCATCCATTTGTCCCAATGCTACATTCATCGCTCTATCAGTTTTTGCTCTTATTAAATCCATAACTGCTTCAGCCTGTGATAAATCGATACGTCCATTTAAGAATGCGCGTTTTGTAAATTCACCTGGCTCTGCGAGTCTTGCTCCATTTGTTAATGCTAGCTTTAATACACGGTTTACCGAAACTAGTCCCCCGTGACAGTTAATTTCTATTACATCCTCACGAGTGAATGTTTTAGGTCCGCGCATTAATGACAGCATTACTTCCTCTACAACCTCATTTGTTTTTGGATCGACCAAATGTCCATAATGAATTGTATGTGAAGCCTTCGTTGTTAAACTTTTACCACCAGGCGATCTGAATATTTTATCTGCAATCGCTACTGCTTCGTCCCCACTTAAACGAACAATAGCAATAGCTCCTTCACCCATAGGTGTGGATATCGCAGCAATTGTATCGAACTCCATTTAATGACCTCCTTAACGTTATCCACATGTGGATAAATAAAACCGACCAACACTTACTAACACCTTAGACTAACATATTTTCTGCAAAATCTAAAGTAAGGATAATTTCCAATTGTGGATAATAAGAAAGCTCTACATTATAGCACGTATTTCGACAAGAATTGCAAATGCTTGAACATTCTTTCTAGATCATAGAAAAACTATTTTGCCAATGTAATTAAGGGTGGGACCCTGAGGCCAACACGATATTGGTCACGAAGGCATTGTCACAGGACGTGACGCACTTAGCCTTCGTTCCTTTAGCGGAGGAAGCGGCTCGACGCTCGCCCACACTGGAACGGAAATCACCCTCATCTGAAGCACCACAACATTCACAAAGATTCCCTTGACCATCTTGTTTTTCAACAACTTAAAAAAGTCATTTTATCATGACGATAAAATGACTTTAGTTATGTCTGTATGTTTTTAGCGAAGTTTAATCGTTCTTTACAGGTTCAATTACTAAATAACGATTAGGCTCCGTTCCTTCTGAATATGTTTCAATATCAAAGCGGTTTGCCAATTGATTATGAATAATTTTTCTTTCGTACGACTGCATAGGTTCAAATGTCACACGCTGATTTAAGCACAGTGCTTTATCCGCCATGCGGTCTGCCAGTAACTCCAAAGCCACTTGACGACGCTCACGATAGTTTTCTACGTCTAATTTCACCATTAAGAACTGCTTGGCACTTTTATTTAACACAAGCTGTGTTAATTGCTGCAAGGAATTTAATGTTTGACCACGTTTCCCTATAAGCAGTGCAGCTTTCTCGCTTTTCAGTTGAAATATAACATATTTCCCTTCACGTGTCGTTTCAATTTCAAGATCATGAATACCCAATTGTTCAGCAATATTTACTAAATAAGCCTTTGCATCTTCAATCGGGTTTACTGAGGCTTCTTCTTCCTCTTTTTGATCCTCTACGACTTGTTGAACAGCTTCGAGATCACTTGGTTGTTCAGAAACTTGTGAACTTATTGTTTCAACACCATCTTTTACTGCTGGTTCGTCAAATTGAGCCATATTTTGCTGTTCAGCTTTTTCTGCCTCAATCGTTGGTCGAACATGTACTTCCTTTACTGTTACACGAACTTCTGCAGATCGTGCTCCAAAACCTAAAAATCCTTTTTTACCTTCTTGTAAAACTTCAACATCTACTTGTTCACGGGTTTTGCCAAGTTTCTGTAACGCCAATGAGATCGCTTCTTGTGTTGTTGCGCCTATTTGCGTAAGTTGTTTCACTTTTTAGCCCCTCCATTTTGAGCAGGTTGTGTTTTATCTTTTTCCCAAGGTTTATAAATATACAGGTTTTGCATAATCGAGATAATGTTTCCGATTACCCAGTATAGTGATAATGCTGCTGGTAATGCTATACCAAAAGAAATAATCATAATTGGCATAATGTACATCATTATTTTCATTTGAGGGTTATCCATCGCTGGACCCGTACGTAAAACTATAAATTGCATGATACCAGCAGTAATTGCTAATGCCGGTGCAGGATCTGCCAATGGGAAGATAAGGAAATTCCCTAAATCAAAAGTAGATGTAGCATTCATACGACTAATCGCATGATAGAAACCAATTAAAATTGGCATTTGAATGATTACAGGTAAACATCCAGCAAGTGGGTTAACACCTGACTCACTCATAAGCTTCATCATTTCTTGCTGATACTGTTGCTGTGTCTGTGCATCCTTAGAAGCGTACTTCTTCTGCAATTCCTTCAATTTCGGCTGAACTTCTTGCATTTTTTTAGCGTTCTTTGTTTGTTTAATCATCAATGGCAGAATTGCTAAACGAATGATAATCGTTACAACAATGATCCCCCATGCGTATGAACCAAGCAAATCAGCGAAGTATTTTATCACTGATACTAAAGGCCAAACAATGAATTCATTCCAGAAGCCTGTGCTGTCTTTGGAGATTGGTTCACTAAATTCTGTACAACCAGATAGTAGTAATGCTACTGATGCTAGCGACAAAATTACCCAAAGTTGTTTCTTCAACCTTCTTCCCCCTACAAATACTATTCACTTTTTCTAAAACTATATGCATTCTTCTTCTTTATTCATTGAAAGTTTCCTGCCACTGAATAAAGTTATCAGTTATTTTATCATGCATATAACGTTTCACTCTACTAATTATTCTAACAATGTACTTGAGATGTTACTAATTTTACATATATCCTTATGAAACAGTAGCAGAAAATACCCCTATGTGTATTTTCTGCTACTTTAAAACATACTTCTAAAATAAATGCTTCTCACCACTTTGGCTGTCCTCCGTATCACGCTTTCTTCAATACTTTCGCGATTCGTAGAACATGCTGTAAGCTTTGTTTCACTTCATGAAAATCCATAGTGGCCGCCGGTTGTCTGGCGATAATAACATAGTCCATATTTGGCTTTAGCTCATCCTTTAATTCATGAATGCTCTGCCTAATATAGCGTTTGATCTGGTTGCGTGTTACCGCATTCCCAAGCTTTTTACTAACCGATAAACCTACACGAAATTCTGTTTGTCCCTCTTTTTCAAATAAATAAACGACAAACTGACGATTAGCGAAAGATTTACCCTTTTTAAACACCTTTTGAAAATCATCGTTTTTTTTCACTCGTTGGCGTTTTTTCATTTCTTTCACCTGCTACTAATAATTATCTTTTGATCCTCATTTCTAGGTTTACCAAAAATAAAGAAAAAAAAGACCACTGATGTGTCTCAGTGGACTTATTTTATGCTGATAATACTTTTCTTCCTTTACGACGACGTGCAGCAAGAACTTTACGGCCGTTTTTCGTGCTCATACGTGCGCGGAAACCGTGAACTTTACTGTGCTTACGTTTTTTTGGTTGGTAAGTACGTTTCATTTATATAGACACCTCCTGAATGAAAGTTGAGTTTTTCAACATACAGACCTGAACATTATATAAAGTAACTAGTTATTTTGTCAATGAATTTCATAAATTTCTTTCTTTAAGCGAGTCTATGTATATCTTTTACCGCTCTTCGCCAATATATGTACTTAAGCGCAGGTATTCCTATACGGTCTCAGATCTAACACTATCCATTCTCTCTATGCACTTTCGTATGAACCTAATTTTTATTTAAGAACAGACTTTAATATTTATCTTTTTTACTTAAATTAATTATCCACAGAGTACTTGTTTTTTTTACACAGAGTTGTGTATAGTATTTTTTGCATTATTTTTTATCCACAACATTTATCTACAGCTTTTTCACATAAGCAGATACTGTGGACAACTCTAAAGTGTATAAATCAAAAGTATGTGGATAAGTTTCACAAACTATTGAAATGACTTTGTTTTTCTGATACGATATCTGTGCTTCACTTTGTTGAAAACTGAAATGAACATTTATTTTATCCACAACTGTTGATATGCTGTGGATAATTTTTATCACAGCCTTTGGTTAACTTTTATCCACAACTTGTGAGTTTGTGGACGAGTTGTAAAATGAACGTGTTTACCATTACTATAAATGCGCTTTTTTATTGCTGTACTTGTATTGAACTGTAAAGGAGATTAGCAGCTTGGAACATTTAGAAGAACTATGGAATAATGTCCTGGCTCAAGTTGAACAAAAAATTTCTAAACCAAGCTTCGAAACGTGGCTAAAGTCTACTAAACTACTTTCTTACAATGGAAGTGGTTCTACTGTGACCATTGCTGCGCCAAATTCGTTTGCTCGAGACTGGCTTGAAAATCATTATATTCATTTGATTACAGGTATATTAACGGAGCTTACAGGCGAAGACTTGCTTATTAAGTTTGTTGTTCAAAAAAACCAGGATTCGGACGATTTCGATCTGCCAGCGCCGATTATCCAAGCAAAAAATAACGATCATCATGATATTTCACCAGGGATGTTAAACCCGAAGTATACTTTTGATACGTTTGTTATTGGCTCTGGTAACCGCTTTGCTCACGCTGCATCGCTAGCTGTCGCAGAAGCGCCTGCAAAGGCTTATAACCCATTTTTTATCTATGGGGGAGTAGGGCTTGGCAAAACACACTTAATGCACGCGATTGGTCATTATGTTTTAGAACATAATCCAAATGCAAAAGTTGTATATTTATCATCTGAAAAATTTACTAATGAATTTATTAACTCAATTCGAGATAATAAGGCACTTGATTTTCGCAATAAATACCGCAATGTAGATGTACTGCTAATTGATGATATTCAATTTCTAGCTGGGAAAGAATCAACTCAGGAAGAATTTTTCCACACTTTTAATACATTGCATGAAGAATCGAAACAAATTGTTATTTCCAGTGACCGTCCTCCTAAGGAAATCCCGACATTGGAAGATCGTTTACGCTCTCGATTCGAATGGGGACTAATTACAGATATTGCACCACCTGATTTGGAAACTCGTATCGCCATTCTTCGAAAAAAAGCAAAGGCTGATGGTCTAGAAGTGCCAAATGAAGTTATGCTCTATATTGCGAACCAGATTGACTCCAATATTCGGGAGCTTGAAGGTGCGCTTATTCGCGTCGTTGCCTACTCATCACTTGTTAACAAGGATATTAATGCAACTTTGGCTGCTGAAGCATTAAAAGATATTATCCCTAATTCGAAGCCACGAACTGTCACTATATTAGACATTCAAAATGCAGTAGGAGAGCATTTTAGTATTCGTTTAGAGGACTTTGCCGCGAAAAAACGTACAAAGTTAATTGCCTTTCCACGTCAAGTCGCGATGTTTTTATCCCGCGAATTAACAGATTTTTCGCTGCCGAAAATTGGCGAAGAATTTGGTGGACGTGACCATACTACTGTTATCCATGCTCACGAAAAAATATCTTCTATGTTGAAAAATGACGTTCAGCTGCAACAAGATATTAAACAAATTCGAAGCATGCTAGGGAAATAATTCTGTGGACAACACAATCGTTTAATCACAAACTTATACACAGTCTATCTACATGTGGATAGACTGATTTTATTCACTTAAATACACTTATCCACAAATCCACAGGACCTATTACTATATCTTTTTTATTTTATATAAATAAATAATATAAATATGTGAGGGAAAACGAATGAAATTTGATATTTTACGTGACCGTTTATTAGAGGGTTTAAATGATGTCATGAAAGCTGTAAGTTCTAAAACAACTATTCCAATTTTAACGGGGATTAAAATCGATGTAACAAATGAGGGCATTCGCTTAACAGGTAGTGATGCTGATATTACAATTCAAACATTTATTCCAGTTGAAGAAGATGGTCAACAAATAATTCATATTACTGAAACAGGATCGATTGTTGTACAAGCCCGTATGTTCAATGAGATTGTACGTAAGTTACCAACAAATGAGGTTGAAATTCAAGTAACACCAGGTTTCCAAACTCATATCCGTTCAGGTAAATCTGAATTCCACTTAATTGGCTCAGATGCTGCTGAATATCCTTTATTACCCGAATTAACAGAGGATCAAAAATTTACTATTCCTGCAGATCTATTAAAGTCAATTATCCGTGAAACAGTATTCGCTGTTGCTACTTCAGAAAGTAGACCAGTGTTGACAGGTGTAAACTGGCAAATAAAAAATGAAACATTAATCTGTGTTGCAACAGATAGCCACCGTTTGGCAAGACGTAAAGTTCAACTAGATAGTTTACCTGAAGTTGAACATAGTGTTGTAATTCCTGGTAAAAGTTTAAATGAGTTAAATAAAGTTTTAGAGGATTCAACGAATCTTGTGCAAATTGTTATAACAAGTCAGCAAGTATTATTTAAAACTGGAGAAGTATTATTCTTCTCTCGTTTACTTGAAGGGAATTACCCAGATACAACACGTTTGATTCCTGAAGAATATCAAACAAATTTAACGATAAATGGTAAATCATTATTACAAGCAATCGATCGTGCATCTCTTGTTGCTCGTGGCGATCGTAATAATGTTGTACGTTTCGAGATTTTAGATAATCAAGCTGTTGAAGTTTCTTCTAATTCTCCAGAAATAGGTAAAGTACAAGAGGAAATTCCTGTCGAGTCATTAGAAGGGGAGAACTTAAAGATTTCTTTCAGTGCGAAATACATGATGGAAGCACTAAAAGCAATAGATGGTCAAGATGTGGTCATTCAATTCACAGGTGCAATGAGACCGTTTATTTTACGCTCTGTTCATGATGATGCTATTTTACAATTGATTTTACCTGTACGTACTTACTAATATTTAATCTATTTTCGTTGGAGAAAATAAAACTCCGTGCTTTTAGGTTTTAATTGCTTTGGAAAACATTCGGATAGTCGCTAATTGCGGCTATCTTTTTTTACTTATGACGAATTTTTAGGTATGATAGAGAGATAGACAATCTGTATTTGGAGGGAAACACAGCTATGAAGGACGTTGAAATTGATGTAGAGTTTGTCACTTTAGGACAGCTTTTAAAAATGACCGATGCTATTAGCTCTGGTGGCATGGCAAAATGGTTTTTACACGAAAATGATGTATATGTAAATGGAGAAGTGGATGATCGCCGCGGTCGTAAATTACGTGACGGTGACATTGTAAATATTCCCGGATGTGGTCGATTCCGTATCGTTGGTACCGCTGGACAGTAGATTATGCATATAGAGCAATTAAAACTTACAAATTACCGTAATTATGATGCCTTAGCTTTAAACTTCTCTCCCAAAATAAATGTTTTTATTGGTGAAAATGCTCAAGGAAAAACAAATGTTATGGAATCTATTTACGTATTAGCGATGGCTAAATCCCACCGCACGACGAACGATAAAGAATTAATACGTTGGGATTCAGACTATGGTAAAATAGAAGGGGCCGTTCAAAAAAGGCATGGTATTTTACCGATTGAGCTTACGATTACTAAAAAAGGTAAAAAAGGTAAGATAAACCATATAGAACAAAGTCGCCTCAGTCATTATATTGGCCAAATGAATGTCGTGATGTTTGCACCCGAGGACTTAAACGTTGTAAAAGGGAGTCCGCAAATACGACGACGTTTTATTGATATGGAGATTGGGCAAATTTCGCCTGTCTATTTACATGATTTATTAACCTTTCAAAAAATTTTAAAACAACGTAATCATTTTTTAAAAATGAATCAAGGTAAGGCAATGCCAGATGACGTGATGTACGAGGTTTATAATGAACAATATATTCACGCAGCTACCCAAATTATTCGAAAAAGATTTCAATTTATGGATTTATTGCAGGAGTGGGCAGAGCCAATTCACGCAGGAATTTCACAAGGGAAGGAAACATTGGTTATTAAATACCGCACTGTAGCTGGTGTTGATAAAGAACATACTTCTAGTGAAATTGAAGGCTTCTTGCATAAAAAGCTTATAGAAGCTAAGGAGCGTGAATTTGACCGAGGTGTAACACTAGTTGGTCCACATCGAGACGATTTGCAGTTTTTGGTGAATGGCTATGATGTTCAGACATACGGTTCCCAAGGACAGCAACGTACAACCGCTCTTTCATTAAAACTTGCTGAAATCGAGTTAATTAAACAAGAAACAAATGAAACACCCATACTACTTTTAGATGATGTATTGTCGGAACTCGACGATTATCGTCAATCGCATTTATTAAATACCATTCAAGGTGAAGTTCAAACTTTTGTAACGACTACAAGTGTTGATGGAATTCATCATGAAACGATGGAGCATGCACAACTGTTTCACGTGAAACAAGGAGCGATTGAAGAAAGTTAGCCCGGGGAGTTTTTTAGATTACAAAAGAATGGTAATAGTCAGCTCGGTTGACTGTTCATTCATTTACACACAATGATGTTATGAAGGAGTAGATGAAAGCCGTGGCTATAGAGAACGAAGGTTTACAAAATCAAGCTTATGAAGCCGATCAGATACAGGTATTAGAAGGTTTAGAAGCGGTACGTAAAAGACCGGGGATGTATATCGGTTCAACAAGCTCTAAAGGGCTACACCATTTAGTATGGGAAATTGTTGATAATAGTATTGATGAAGCACTTGCCGGATTTTGTACAGATATAACAGTAACGATAGAAAAAGACAATTGGATTCGTGTAGAAGATAATGGTCGTGGTATTCCAGTAAGCACTCAAGAAAAAATGGGTAAGCCTGCTGTTGAAGTTATTATGACAGTGCTACATGCTGGCGGTAAGTTCGGCGGTGGAGGATACAAAGTATCTGGTGGTCTACATGGTGTAGGGGCATCTGTTGTAAATGCTCTATCAATTGAGACTATCGTTCAAGTTCATCGTGAGGGTCATATACATGAGATTAAATTTGAACGTGGAAAAACTGTTCAAGAGCTAACAATTATTGGTGACTCAGATCGTAATGGAACAACTACACGTTTTAAAGCTGACCCTGAAATATTTAAAGAGACTACAGTTTATGAATACGATATTTTAGCACATCGTATTCGTGAATTAGCTTATTTGAATCGTGGTATCAGGATTACAATTGCTGATGAACGCGAAGATGAAGAACGTTCTACAACGTATCACTATGAAGGTGGTATTCGTTCGTATGTAGAGCATTTGAATCAATCTAAAGAGCCAATCCATGAACCAATTGACGTTCTTGGAGAAAAGGATGGAATTTCAGTTGAAATTGCTATGCAATATAATGCTGGATTCTCGTCAAATATTTTTTCATTTGCTAATAACATTAATACGTATGAAGGTGGTACACATGAGTCTGGTTTTAAAACAGCTCTGACACGTGTTATTAATGATTACGCGCGAAAAAATGGGCAATTAAAAGAGTCAGATGCAAATCTTACTGGTGAGGATGTTCGTGAAGGGTTAACAGCTATTGTTTCAGTTAAGCACCCTGATCCACAATTTGAAGGACAAACAAAAACAAAGCTTGGTAACTCTGAAGTTAGCCAAATTACTAACTCCTTATTCTCAGATGGTTTTGAACGTTTTATGTTAGAAAATCCTACTGTTGCTCGTAAGGTTGTAGAAAAAGGTTTAATGGCTGCTCGTGCACGTGTCGCTGCTAAAAAAGCACGTGAATTTACACGCCGCAAAAATGCACTTGAAGTATCAAGTTTACCGGGGAAATTAGCTGACTGTTCATCAACAAATCCATCAGAATGTGAAATTTATATCGTTGAGGGTGACTCTGCCGGTGGGTCAGCAAAATCTGGACGTGACCGACACTTCCAAGCAATCTTACCGTTACGTGGTAAAATCCTTAACGTTGAAAAAGCACGTTTAGATAAAATTTTATCCAATACAGAAATTCGTGCAATGATTACAGCATTTGGTACAGGTATTGGGGAAGAGTTTACTTTAGAAAAGGCTCGTTACCATAAAATCGTTATTATGACAGACGCCGATGTTGATGGTGCGCACATCCGAACATTACTGTTAACATTCTTCTTCCGTTTCCTTCGACCTCTCATAGAGGCAGGGTATGTTTATATTGCACAGCCACCTCTTTATCAAGTAAAGCAAGGTAAGCATGTTGAGTATTGCTATGATGATATTACTCTTCAAGAAATTTTAGAACGGCTACCGAAAATGCCAAAACCAAATGTTCAACGATACAAAGGTCTTGGAGAAATGAATGCAGAGCAGCTTTGGGAAACTACAATGGACCCTGAGCACCGCACATTGTTACAAGTAGAATTAGATGATGCAATTAAAGCAAATCAAGCATTTGAACGTTTAATGGGCGATGAAGTTGAACCTCGTCGTCAATTTATCGAAGAAAATGCTGTATACGCTAATTTAGATATTTAATTTCTCTTGAGAGGAGGTCTACACTTTGTCAGAACAAGAACGCTCCGGTGTTAAAGGAGTTAATATAACAGAAGAAATTGAAACATCTTTCCTCGATTATGCGATGAGTGTAATCGTTTCTCGTGCATTACCAGATGTACGAGACGGGTTAAAGCCTGTACATCGTCGTATTTTATATGGAATGCAAGAGCTAGGAAATACAGCAGATAAAGCGTATAAAAAATCAGCACGTATTGTTGGGGACGTAATGGGTAAATACCATCCACATGGTGACTCATCTATCTATGATGCAATGGTACGTATGGCGCAAGATTTCAGCTATCGTTACATGCTTGTCGATGGTCATGGTAACTTTGGATCTGTTGATGGCGACGGAGCTGCAGCAATGCGTTATACAGAATCACGTATGTCTCGTATTGCAATGGAGATGCTTCGTGATATCAATAAAGACACAATTGACTATACAAATAACTATGATGGCTCAGAAAAGGAACCTATTGTCCTTCCAAGTCGCTATCCAAACTTATTAGTAAATGGAGCGGCAGGGATTGCAGTTGGTATGGCGACAAATATCCCGCCACATCAACTGGGAGAAACGATAGATGCAGTGATAGCACTTTCTGAAAACCCTGCTATTACAACGGAAGAATTGATGGAAATTATCCCAGGACCTGATTTCCCAACTGGTGGATTAATTTTAGGTCGTAGCGGTATCCGCCGTGCCTACGAAACAGGTCGTGGCTCTATCATTATTCGCGCAAAAGTAGAGATTGAACAGAAATCAAATGGTAAAGAAACAATTCTTGTCCATGAATTACCATACCAAGTGAATAAAGCTAAGCTTATTGAAAAAATAGCAGAGCTTGTACGCGATAAAAAAATTGATGGTATTACAAACTTGCGTGATGAATCTGACCGACGTGGTATGCGAGTAGTCATTGAAGTTCGTAAAGATGCAAATGCTAATGTAGTTTTAAATAACTTATATAAACAAACAGCAATGCAGTCTAGCTTCGGTATTAATATGCTGTCATTAGTAAATGGTCAGCCTAAAGTAATGGGCTTAAAAGAAATGTTGCATCATTATTTAGAACATCAAAAAGTGATTATCCGTCGTCGTACGGAATTTGACTTAAGAAAAGCGGAAGATCGTGCACATATTTTAGAGGGCTTACGTATTGCACTCGATCATATCGACGAAATTATTGCTATTATCCGTGGTTCTCGTAGTGGTGATGAGGCGAAGCCACAATTGATGGAGCGATTCAATTTATCTGAACGTCAAGCACAAGCAATTTTAGATATGCGTTTAGTTCGTTTAAGTGGATTAGAGCGTGAAAAAATTGAAGCAGAGTACCAAGAGCTTCAAGTCCTAATTGCGGAATTAAAAGAGATTTTAGCAGATGAAGCTAAAATTGTTGATATTATTCGTACTGAAATATTAGAACTAAAAGAACGCTTTAATGATAAACGACGTACTGAAATTACTTCTGGCGGTTTAGAAATGATTGAGGACGAGGATTTAATCCCAGTCGAAAACTCGGTTGTAACTTTAACGCACAATGGTTATATCAAACGTTTAGCTGCGAATACATATCGCAGTCAAAAACGTGGTGGTCGTGGTGTACAAGGTATGGGCACTAATGAAGATGATTTCGTAGAGCACCTTATGAATACATCCACACACGATACAATTTTATTTTTCACTTCAAAAGGAAAAGTATTTAGAGCAAAAGGTTACGAGATTCCGGAATTTGGTCGTACAGCGAAAGGATTACCGATTGTTAACTTACTCAATATTGAAAAAGGTGAGAAAGTAACAGCGATGATTCGTGTTGATTCATTTGAAGAAGATGCATACTTCATCTTTACTACTAAAACAGGTATTACAAAGCGTACTCCAGTTTCTCAATTTGCTAATATCCGTACAAACGGCTTAATAGCTATAAGTTTACGAGAAGATGATGATCTTATTTCTGTTCGTTTAACAGATGGCGAAAAGCAAGTGATTATCGGTACTCGTGATGGCATGCTCGTACGTTTCCAAGAGGATGATATTCGTTCAATGGGACGTACTGCGGGTGGTGTACGAGGTATCAAACTACGTGATGGTGACGAAGTAGTTGGTATGGAAATCATTGAACCAGGACAGGAAATTTTAGTTGTTACAGAAAAAGGTTACGGTAAACGTACTTCTGAAGAAGAATATCGTTTACAGAGCCGTGGTGGTGTAGGATTAAAAACAATTCAAATCACTGATAAAAATGGCCCAATGGTAGCTGTAAAAACTGTTGATGGTTCAGAAGATTTAATGCTTATTACAATTAACGGCATGCTAATCCGTATGGATGTGGATGATATCTCTTTAATTGGACGTAGTACACAGGGAGTTCGTTTAATCCGTTTAGGCGATGATGAGCTTGTTGCAACTGTAGCGAAGGTTGAAAAAGAAGAAGAATCAAATGAAGAAAATGATGAAGTAGAAGATCAAGTAGAAGAATAATAAAAGCCGATGACGACAGCTATTGTGCCGTTCATCGGTTTTTTTTAGCATAAATTATGAAAAATAAGTAATTATTTTGAATTCGTGATAAAATGAAATTAACTTTATGTTTAAGCAGTGAAATAGTGAAGAGGTGTTAATCGGGTGGAAACAATATATGTTCCAATTCCAGAATTACGTGTTGGTAAAGTGATTTCTGAAGATATTTTTGCTAATACACAATATCCAATAATTTTTAAAAATACGATAATTTCCTATGACCATTTACAAGTTTTTTTTGCTTTTAATATTTCAAGAGTCCCTGTTTATAAAGATGGTAGAGAGGTTCAAGCAGAGACAATAGAAACAGAAATAGTTGTTCCACCAGAGGTTATTCCAACTTTTAAAAGGGTCTATGACAATTCTGTTGAGCAATTCAAAAAGGAATTTAAAAACTGGGAAGCTGGAGCAAAGGTAGATATTGCGAAAGCACGTAAAATTATCTTGCCATTATTAGAAATGGTTTTAGAAGATCGTACAATAATTTTTGATTTAAATGAGTATTCAAATCCAAAAGACTATTTGTACCATCATTGTGTAGCAACAGCATTGATTTCTGCAGTGATTGCACAAAAATTAGGCTATGACAGAGGAATTACAATTCAAGTTGCAATTGGAGGTTTATTAGCTGATTGTGGGATGGCAAAAGTTCATCCACGTATCCGTGATAAAAAAACAACCTTAACAGAGCAGGAGTTTGATGAAATTTATAAGCATCCGATTTATAGCTATCATATGGTCAAAGATTTAACAATCTTAAAGGATACAATGAAAGAGGCTATTTTCCAGCACCATGAGCGTTTAAACGGTAGTGGCTATCCGAAGGGTGAAAAAATTGCTAATATCTCTACTTTCGCACAAATTATCGCTGTTGCAGATGTATTCCATGCAATGACATGCGAGCGAGTTTATAGAACAAAGCAATCTTCTTTTAAAGTTATAGAGATGATTAATGAAGCTGAATTTGGAAAGTTTGATATTAAAGTAGTTCGTGCACTTATAGATATTGTTGCTGATCTCCCAATAGGTACAATAGTTGAACTATCTAATCTTGAACATGGCGAAGTAATGTTTGTAAATAAATTTGCACCAACTCGACCACTTATCAAATTAAGTCTTTCAGGGGAGATATTTGATTTAAGTAAAAATCGTACCTTCTATATTTCACGTATTATAACGAACTTATAATAGACGAAAGGCAACCCATTAACAATGGCGTTTGCCTTTTTTTATTTTTATTTCTGTCGACAAAGGTAAGGTTTATGAGGTGAAAACAAAAGCATCAGTAATATCTCGAAATATAACGAGATGAATACAAGAGAATTTTTATCCAAAAAAACAATTCAAATAAAGAAAAACACCTCTTTAGAATTAATTAATCAATCAATCAATATTATTTAAAACCTTTAAACATAGTGATGTAATAGGAGAATAATAGCTATATATAAACTATTGAATTATTTTATTGAGAAAGTGTTGACATAGTTTTAGATTCTTGATATTATAAGTAAGTCGCCAAGAGGTGATGCTTAAAATAAAGTAATGAACCTTGAAAACTGAACAAGCAAAACGTAATCAATAAAGTTTTTAGTAGCTAACCTTGAGTTAGTGAATGAAACAAAATTTTGGACATCAAACATGATGCCAGCAAAACAATTTGAGCTAATCAAATTTCTTTTTATGGAGAGTTTGATCCTGGCTCAGGACGA